>JAZRNJ010000345.1:0-6134 GCA_045648125.1 Acutalibacteraceae bacterium | reverse complement strand
GTATATTATGGGCATCAACCATCCTGTAAGGAATTTTGACGGCAGAGTTATCGCCAGAATCAGACGTGCCACAGGCTCAATAGTCTACGTTGTGGCACCAAAAAGAATGCGCTTTATTCAGGCGCAGATTGAAGATGCAGTACACCACGCAGAGGGCAAAGGGAAATATAACCTTGACTGCCTTTATGAATATTCCTGTGGTGCTGTGGTTTACAGAATTATTAACGGTATGCGCCGTTACCTTCTTATCAAGAACAGAAGAAGTGCTCATTGGGGTTTTCCGAAAGGTCACATTGAACGTGGTGAAACACCTGAGGATACGGCACGTCGTGAGGTTCTTGAAGAAACAGGAATTCATATTGAAATATTCCCCGATTTTGAGGAAAAATCTGATTACTCAATTCAGGGTAAAATTGAAAAATCAGTTTCTATTTTCCTTGCACGTACAAAGGACACTCAGACTATAATCCAGAGAGAAGAAATCGAGGATTATATATGGCTGACTTACGACAATGCCCTTTCTACGCTGAAATTTGAAAATGACAAATCAATACTTGAAAAAGCTGAAAATTATCTGAACGAGAGAGGTTTATAACTTATGGCTGAAACCTTAGCGAATTATATCGTTGACCTGCTTCAGAATAAAATCCCGGGAGAACTTATTGCTTTTATTGTATCTCTTCTCCCTATTCTTGAACTCAGAGGCGGTCTTATTGCTGCAAATCTTCTTGGTGTTAAGCTTATCCCCGCTTTCATAATCTGCTTTATCGGAAACATGCTTCCCATTCCTTTTATCCTTTTGTTTATTGAAAAGATTTTCAACTGGCTCAGAAATAAAAAAGGTCTCGGTGCAGTTGTCCGTTATTGCGAAAAAAAAGCAGATAAAAACAGAGATAAAATTGACAAATACGGTCTCTGGGGACTTCTTATTCTCGTAGCAATTCCCCTGCCCGGTACAGGTGCATGGACAGGTGCTTTAGTTGCTGCACTCATGAGACTTGACATCAAAAAATCTCTTCCCGTAATTGCAGCAGGTGTTGTTATTGCAGGAATTATAGTTTCTCTTATTATGTACGGTGCAGTTGACGCACTGATAAAATAAAGACGGAGGAATTTTGCATGAGTAACAAAGTTATTACTATCAGCCGTGAATTCGGCAGTGCAGGAAGAACAATCGGTAAAAACGTTGCCGAAAAATTAGGTATTCCCTGTTATGACAGCGAAATCGTTCAGCAGGTTGCTATCAAAAGTGGTATCCTTGCTGAAAAAATTGCCGACAGAGGTGAAGACCTTTCTGCATCAGGAAAATTTTCTTCAATCTTTACACTCTACAACCTTTACAGTAACATGAGCAAAGATGACATCATCTGGCACGCTCAGGTGAAGGTTATAAATGAACTTGCAGATAAAGGTCCTTGTGTTATCGTCGGCAGATGTGCAGACTACATCCTCAGAGAAAGAAAAGACCTTGTACGTGTTTTCATTTATTCCGATATGAAGTCAAGAGCAGAACGTATTGTTGATGTTTACGGAGAGAAATCAGATGCTCCTGAGAAACGTCTTCGTGATAAAGACAAAAAACGTGCTGCATACTACAAACAGTACACAGAAATGGAATGGGGCGACCATGAGCATTACGACCTTTGTCTCAACAGCGGAAAATTAGGCATTGATAAATGTGTCGAAATCATTTCAAGTTTATAATTTCAAGCACAAACCGACAACCTTTGGGTTGCCGGTTTGTTTTTATCTGTTTAAATTAAAGCTGTCAATCATCAACCACAACAAGTGAATACGTTTTTGACACATCGTTCTGTAAATCTGTAAGGGTAAGAGTATTATCTTCAACGTTATATGCATAGCGTGATGTAATTTCCTTTGAATAAATCTTCAGAGTTATTGAAACTTCTTTTTCAGATTTATCATAAGCGTAAGTTCCGTCAATTGAGCCGTTATAACTTGTTTCAAGCACAGGGAGTTTATCACCCGGATAATAAACTTTCACACTGCCGTCTTCACGGAAAGTATAACTACCTCTGTCAGATGTGGAAATCCATGTTCCTTCAAGGGGATTTTTTGTTATATGAATCACAAGAAAAACTATCCCTGTAATAATTCCTGCAAGTATAATTCCCGTAACAGTAAGACCGATTATTTTTCTCAACCTTCTCGACATAATAAAGCTCCTTCTTTTCTTTCTTGGTAACATTATACCATATCATTCTAAAAAAACAAGTTTATTAAAAAACAGGACATAATTTCATTAAATTTATGTATTTATATTGACATATAATTGTATGGGTGTATAATTAACTGTCATATTTTTATATTGCAGTTTTAATTTATGGTGAATGTTTTATGTCAAAATTAAATGATTTATACAAAAGAACATACTGTCTGTCGGAAGAAAAAGATGAAGATTTTTTCAATTGTGTAAGAGATTATTATTTCACGGAAGAATTTCAATCATTAAAGCCCTATATCCAGCACGGCTCAATCAACCTGATACAGCACATCAAAAGTGTGTCATACTTGTCATACAGACTTGCAAAAAAACTAAAACTTGACTATTACAGAACTGCAAGAGGTGCACTTCTTCACGATTTGTTTTATTATGACTGGCATGACCCTGACCCGTCACACAGACTTCACGGTTATTTTCATCCGGGCTTTGCATTAAAAAACGCAAGAGAACTGAGCAAAAAAAATAAACTTGAACTGTCGCCTCTTGAAGAAAACATTATAAAAAGACACATGTTCCCTCTGACAGTTATTCCACCTAAGTTCAAGGAATCAATTCTCGTCTGCTTTGTTGATAAATACGTTGCAACAAAAGAAATTATAATCTGTTCTTCTGAAAAAAGAAGTAAGGCTTTTTTCGAAGAAATCAAAGGAGATAATAAATAATGGAAAAAGTAGTTGAATATATCCTGTTCTTTTTCTTTTACAGTATAATAGGATGGATTTCGGAAGTAATCTACTGTTACATAAAAGATAAAAAGTTCACAAACCGAGGTTTCCTTTTCGGACCGATTTGTCCCATTTACGGTACAGGTGCAATAAGTATGCTTCTGACTCTCACATGGTGCAAGGATATATGGTTCGGTAAATTTTATGCAGGACCTCTTATGGTGCTTCTTATCGGAGTTGTTGTATGCGATGTTGTTGAATATCTCACAAGCTACCTTATGGAAAAACTTTTCCATGCAAGATGGTGGGACTACAGCAAAAAGAAATTTAATCTTCACGGAAGAATCTGTCTTGAACACAGCACATATTGGGGTATTTTTTCCGTGCTTCTCATTTATCTCATTCATCCTTTAGGTGCTGAAAAACTCGCACTTCTTGTTCCCTATGAATGGAAAGTAAGAATTATGTGTATTGTTCTTACAGCCTTTGTAATTGACCTTGGAAGAGCAGTAAAAAATGCAATTGACGTTAAGAAAATCGCAGATAAATACAAATCTCTCAAAGATAAAATTTCTGCTTACGCATCAAAGGTCACAGACAACCTGAAAGAAACATCTTTTTCTTCAATAAAAGACGATTTTATTGCACAGCTGAAAGACCTTAAAAATCAGGTTACAGGTGAAAGAACAACTAAAAAAGGTAAAAAGAAACAGAACCGTATGTTTAAAAACAACCCCAACATTATGAATTCTTTGAAAGAACAGGTTGAGAAAATAGAAAAAGCAATAACAGAAATGTTCAAATAACAAAAAAGCCATCGGTTGAACCGATGGCTTTTACTTATGAATTTGCGCCTACTGCACCGCAGCACTTTTTGTACTTTTTACCGCTTCCGCAGGGACAGGGGTCATTAGGACCTACTTTTTTGCCCTTGTTTCTCACAGGTTCTTTTTTAAGTGTGCCGTCTGAAGATGAACTTGTTTCAGATGTTACCTTCACTGTCTGTTCACGTTTTGTTTCTTCTTCTGTTCTTACACGGACTGTAAGCATCTGACGTACTGTATCTTCACGGATTGAAATTCTCATTTCCTCGAACATATCATAGCCTTCATTTCTGTAAGCTACGATAGGCTGCTGTTGACCGTATGCACGAAGACCGATACCGCGTTTGAGTTCTTCCATAGCATCGATGTGGTCCATCCATTTTGTATCAACGTTACGCAGAAGCACCATTCTTTCAAGTGCACGGACAAGTTCTGAACCCATTTCTTCTTCACGTTCTTCATAAAGAGCATTTGCTCTGTCAAGAAGAAGTTCTTTCATTTCTTCTGAATCAAGCGAATTCAGGTCTGTGAAATCATCTTCAGATGTAAGCCATCCCTTGAACTTATCTTTAAGACCTGCAACGTTCCAGTCATTCTTATCATTAGCAGCAGGACAATAGAAATCAACTGCATCGTTTACACATTCATCAAGCATTTTGAGAATTGAGGGTTTAAGCTCTTCGCCGTCAAGAACCTGATTTCTCTGAGCGTAAATAAGTTCTCTCTGACGGTTCATAACATCGTCATATTCAAGAACATGTTTACGTGAAGCAAAGTTCTGACCTTCAACTCGTTTCTGAGCGTTCTCAATTGATTTTGTAATCATCTTTGACTCGATAGGCATATCGTCGGGAGTTTTGAGAGTTTCCATGACGCTTGTCAGTCTTTCACCACCGAAAAGTCTCATCAGGTCATCCTGAAGTGAAAGATAGAAACGGCTTGCACCCGGGTCACCCTGACGTCCTGAACGACCTCTGAGCTGGTTGTCGATACGTCTTGAATCGTGACGTTCTGTACCGATGATGAAAAGTCCGCCTGCTTCTCTTACTTTTTCTGCTTCGGGAGCAATTTCATCTTTATATTTTTTGTAAAGACGTGTATATTCTTCACGTGCATTAAGGATTTCTTCATTATCAGTTTCTGCAAAGCCTGTTGCTTCAGCAATAAGCTCTTCATCGTACTGCATTCTTCTCATTTCTGCTTTTGCAAGGTATTCGGCATTACCGCCAAGCATGATGTCAGTACCACGACCTGCCATGTTTGTTGCAATTGTTACTGCACCGAATTTACCTGCCTGAGCAACAATTTCAGCTTCCTTATCATGGTATTTCGCATTAAGAACCTCATGCTTTATACCTCTCTTTTTAAGAAGAGAAGAAAGATATTCTGATTTTTCAATTGAAATTGTACCAACAAGTACAGGCTGACCTTTCTTGTTGCATTCTTCAATCTGTTCAATAACTGCATTATATTTTGCAAGTTCTGTTTTATAAACCGAGTCGTCAAGGTCCTGACGCTGAACAGGTTTGTTTGTAGGAGTTTCAATAACGTCAAGGCTGTAAATTTCCTGGAATTCTGCACTTTCAGTTTTTGCAGTACCTGTCATACCTGAAAGGTTTGAATAAAGACGGAAATAGTTCTGGAATGTGATAGTAGCAAGAGTTTTGCTTTCATGCTCAACTTTTACGCCTTCTTTTGCTTCAATAGCCTGATGAAGACCTTCGTTGTATCTACGGCCAAGCATAATACGACCTGTGAATTCGTCAACGATAAGAACTTCACCGTCTTTAACAACGTAGTCAACATCTCTTGTCATAACACCGATTGCCTTGATAGCCTGATTGATGTGGTGCTGAATTGTCATGTTTTCAGCGTCCATAAGGTTATCAAGCTGGAAGAAAGCCTCTGCTTTCTGAACACCTGTTTTTGTGAGTGTTGCAGTTTTTGCTTTTTCGTCAACAACAAAATCGCCGTCCTGAGCCACATCTTCTGCACTTGCTTTTGAGTCGATTTCCTTAACCTTTGTCATTTTAAGACTCTTTGCAAAACGGTCTGCAAGTCTGTAAAGTTCAGTTGAAGCATCACCTCTGCCTGAAATGATAAGAGGTGTTCTTGCCTCGTCGATAAGGATTGAGTCAACCTCGTCCACAACTGCGAAGTTATGTCCGCGCTGAACCTTGTTTTCCTTATACTGAACCATATTATCACGAAGATAGTCAAAGCCCATCTCGTTATTTGTACCGTAAGTAATATCTGCATTATAAGCTTCACGGCGTTCGTCATTTGTAAGACCGTGAATAATAAGACCTACTGAAAGACCCATAAAGCGGTAGAGTTTACCCATCCACTCAGAGTCACGTTTTGCAAGGTAATCGTTGACAGTAACGATATGAACACCTT
>JAZRNJ010000344.1:0-2022 GCA_045648125.1 Acutalibacteraceae bacterium | reverse complement strand
TTACCTGTAAATTTATTTTTACACCGTAGGGCAGGGCCTTGGTCCTGCCGTCAGTTTTATCGGATTTTACGGCGAGAGCAAGCCCTCGCCCTACGATATTATTTTAATGAATGATTTCGGGTCTGCGACGCGATTATATTTATTGCACCGATTAAAACCTCGTAGGGGTCATTCACGAATGACCCGTAATGAATTTTCATGAAACCTGACGGGCGATTCGTGAATCGCCCCTACGTTTGCGAATTCTATACATGTCGTTAAATTATAATTTATATGAGACCAAAAAACCCTCCTTGTGTAAAGGAAACTGATTTTTTCAATTAGTCTTATAGCGACAAAATATAAAAATGCATCAGAAATCTGAAACTTCTGATGCATTTATTTTTATTCAAGCGTCTGATTTTATCAACCGTAGAATAAGGGGTTGCCGTATTTGTTGAAACCAACCTGTTCGATGTAAGTAAGTCTTGGTGAATCGTCAAATTCCTTTGTTTTATTTGCATGGTAAACCATGTAAATTTCACCGTGTTTTCTGTAAAGGAAACTGCAATGGCCCGGATTATAAATTCCGTTTATTGTGTCATCTGCACAAACCTTTGAAAGACTCTTGCTCCAGCTTGATTTTTTCATTACATCCTTGCCGTTGAGTGTGAGCATTCCCATACAGTAGTGGTCTGAACTGTAACCGCTTGCAGAATAAACGATGAAAATATCATCATTGTGATAAAGTACGGCAGGACCTTCGTTTACACTCCAACCTCTCTTTTCCCAAAGCAAAGTAGGTGCTGAAAGTTTAACGGCAGGTGAACCCTCTTTGAGAGTATAGGGGTTTTCCATTTCAGTTATGTAAATGCACTGATAAGCAACATCTTCGTAAGCTGAGTAAACAAAGTAAAGTTTTCCGTCTTTCTGAAGATATGTTCCATCAATGTTATTAAGTCCGTCAGGAGCAAGATAACCCTTGAACACATATTCACCGAAAACATCATCTGTTTTACTTTCAAGGATAAAACCGTAACGGTAGAAATCATCGTGTATTTCACCTGCGTCAGCTTTAGGCATTTTACCTTTCGGAACTGCGTTTTCATCAAACAAAGCAGAAGCAACTATGTACCACTTGTCACCGATACGATGAATTTCAGGCGCCCACACCTGACCTTCAACACCGTTTTCACCTGCTTTGAAAACAGTTTTCTTTTCAAGCAGTGTTGTGTCGTTATAGGCTTTTATTTTTCTGATTTCAATTTCATTGCCTGTTGTGAAAGTGTAGAATGTTTCTTCATTTGATTCTACAATAAAGGGGTCTCCGCCATGTTCGTTATCAATAGGGATGTCATATATTGTCCCTGTGGGTTCACCGAAAATGGCGAAAATTGTTGTCATCATAACAAAAATAAATCTGTATATCGCATACATAATTTTCACCTCTCAGATTATTTGAGCCGTTGCAGGAACAACGGCTCATGAGTTTTATTAAAGGTTGTAATACTTATCAAATTCTGCAGGATGAGGAATTTTTGAAAGTTCACTGCATTCTGCACGTTTTGCTTTGATGAAGTTATTAAGAAGTTCTTCGGGGAATACTCCGCCTTCTGTGAGATAGTCATGGTCTGCTTCAAGAGCATCGAGTGCATCTTCAAGACATACGGGAAGATGGCTGAGCTTTGCTTTTTCTTCATCACTGAGGTGATAAAGGTTTACGTCATAGGGACCCCATCCGTTTGCATGAGGATCAATTTTATTCTTGATACCGTCAAGACCTGCCATAAGGATTGCAGCATAGCAGAAATAGGGGTTACATGTAGCATCGGGGTTACGGAGTTCAAAACGACGTTTATCAGGACTCTTAGCATAAGCAGGGATACGGATTACCGCACTGCGGTTGGAAGTTGCATAACCAACGGTTACGGGAGCCTCAAATCCGGGAACAAGGCGCTTGAAGGAGTTTGTCGACGGGTTTGTAATAGCGCAGAGGGATGCGATGTGCTTGAGAAGACCACCCATGAAGTAGTGCGCGGTCTC
>JAZRNJ010000343.1:0-9224 GCA_045648125.1 Acutalibacteraceae bacterium | reverse complement strand
CAGGGTGGCGTAGGTACAGCAGGTAGTGCTAACATCGGTAAAAAATATGCTATGTTTGAAGCAATCCACGGCTCTGCTCCCCGTATGATTAAAGAAGGCAGAGGAAAATTCGCTGACCCCTGCTCAATGCTCAGAGCTTCTGTTATGCTTCTTTCACACATCGGCAAACAGGAACAGGCTGATGCACTTGAAAGAGCACTCGACTACTGCATGTACGAAGATGCTAAACTCAAAATTACAGGCCGTGACGACGGTTGCACATGTGAAGAGTTTGGCGACTACGTTATGGAAACAGTAAAAAGCGGAAAATAATAAAAATCAGACGAGGTGTTAAACATGCCTAAAAGCAATAACATTTCAATGTCTGTCATCAAAAGAATGCCGAGGTATTACAGATTCCTCGGCAAACTTAAAGATGACGGAATTATAAGAATATCTTCCCGCGAACTTTCAAAAATGATGGGATTCACTGCATCACAGATACGTCAGGACCTAAACTGTTTCGGCGGTTTCGGTCAGCAGGGTTACGGTTATAACGTAGAACAGCTTTATGAAGAAATCGGCGTTATTCTTGGTGTTAACACAACTCTCAATGTAATTCTTGTAGGTGCAGGTAATCTTGGTCATGCCATTGCAAGTCATATGGAATTTGAACGTCGTGGTTTTAAACTCGTTGGTGCATTTGATGAAAACCCAAAACTTATCGGTAACAAAATCAAAAACACAGAAATTTATTCAATAAAATCGCTTCCTGATTTCTGTGCACACCACAAACCCACCGTAGCAATTATTTGTGTTCCCACAAAAGCAGCAGCAAAAATTGTGGAACAACTTTATAACTGCGGTATAAGAGGTTTCTGGAACTATTCGCACTACGACATACTTTCTGTGTACCCTGATACAATCGTCGAAAATGTTCATTTATCTGACAGTCTGCTGACTCTCAGTTATCAGATAAAAAGTGCAGAAACAAGTGAGGGATAATATATGGCTGTGAAATTTGGTTGTTGCATTCCCGGTGCATCTTTTATGCCCGAGGCACCTGACAAAAAAACTTATTCCCCTTTTGATGTTTTGTTATGGGGAGAAAAAGAAATTATAGATTCCGGCTATGATTTTGCCGAGTGCAGTGTCGGTCTTATCATGAATATTTCTGACGAGGATTTTGAAAAAGTCCTTGCACAAAATGTAAAAATCAAAATATGTAATTCATTTATTCCTTCTGAATACAAAATTGTTGAGGACTCTCCCCAACTGTGGGCTTGGGTTGAAAAAGCTCTTTACAGAATGGAAAAACTTTCAACAGAAATAGTTGTTCTGGGCAGTGGCGGTGCAAGGACAATCCCCGACGCAATGTCTTATGAGGAAGGATTTGAAAAAATCGAAAACTTCCTTATCCGTTGTAATGAACTTGCAAAAAAGCACAATATTATCATCGCAATTGAACCTCTTAATCATAATGAAACAAACTTCATTCTTGAAGTAGGTTCTGCCTATGAATTAGCAAAAAAACTCAATCTCAGCAATGTTAAAATTCTTGCAGATATTTTCCACATGTATGTTGAAAAAGAAGATTTTTCAGTATTGGGTAATACTGTTGATGAAATCGTTCATACACACATAAATAACCCTCTGACAAGAACTTGTCCTACTCTTGAAGAAAATGAATATATTGTCAACTTTGCAAAAGCACTCAATGCTGCAGGATATAATAGAACTGTAACAATTGAAAGTTCTTTTGACGATTTTTCAAACGAAATCAGAGATGCTATAGTTTATCTGAGAAAGGTTTTTGACAATGAAAATAACAGTTAATGCAGCAAGACCCTGTAAAGAAGAACCACTTTACATAAAAACAGAGAATATCCCTGAAAATATTTCATGTGCTGTTGACTGTAAAGGAAATGTCTTTCCTGCACAGAAGACAAATGACGGCGTAATTGTCATTCTCACTTGTGAGCAGGAAGATAATATCGAACTTACACTTTCTGACGAAAAGATTTTTGATAACATTTCTTTAGCACAACAGGAAGAAAAAATTGACGTATTATTTGACGGAAAATTATTTTCTTCATATCAATACCTTCACTCGTTGAAAAAACCGTTTTTCGGTCCTGTTTATACTAAAACAGGAAACACTTTCACGAGACCTGACCTTCATCATAAAGAACATCCCCATCAGCGTTCAGTATTCGTAGGTGTCGGTGATGTTAATGGTGTAGACTTGTGGAATGAGCCTGAAAACAGCGGATATCTTGATAAGGGTATACCCTACAATATAACTTGCGGTTCAGCTTTCGCTTCCTTTGAAGCTGATAATGTGTGGCTTGATAAAGACGGCAATAAATTAATGGATGAAACACGAAAAATAACTGTCTATAATCAAAGTGAAATTTGCAGATATGTTGATATTGAAGTTACATTCAAAGCAACTTATGGTGACGTTATTTTCGGAAACACTAAAGAAGCAGGACCTCTTGGTGTGAGAGTAAATGAAGCAATTGATGTAGACCATGGCGGTTACATGAAAAACTCCTATGGTGCGTCAGGCGAAAAAGAATGCTGGAGTAAAAGTGCACAGTGGTGCCTTTACGGTGGAAAACTTGACGGTGAAGACTGTGCAATTGCAGTTTTTGATAATGAAAATAACGAAAGATACCCCACTTGTTGGCATATCAGAAATTATGGTCTTTTTGCAGCAAACAATCTCTTTTTCAGAGGCGGACTGACAATTAAAGAAAAAGAAAGCCTGACTTATTCATTCAGACTCTGTTTCTTTAACAATAGTGCAGATGATGTTAAAGAAAGATTTCTTATTTACAACCTTAATAACAAAAATAACAGTTAAAAACGACAGAGAAATCTGTCGTTTTTTATTTTTAAACAAAACCTCTATTTTTGTTTTATATCATTAAATTATTAAAAAAACTTAAAAAATCATTGCAATTTATTATAAAAAATGTTATGATACTCGTGTATATATTTACACACGAAAGGGGCAGATAATTATGTCTAAAAAAACCGTATTCTTAACCGGTTCATCAGGTAACATGGGCTGGGCAGGTTTCAAAGAGCTCTACGCAAAGAAGGATAAATATAACATCGTTCTTCTTAACAGAGGCAGCCAGAAAAACAGAGAAAAATTTGCTGCATACGAAGGTGATCCCGCAGTTAAACTTGTTTGGGGTGACCTTACAAAATATGAAGACGTTCTCAAATGCGTTGAAGGTGCTGATTACGTTCTCCATGTTGGTGGTATGGTTTCTCCTATGGCAGACTACTATCCTACAAAAACAGTTGTAACTAACACAACTGCTGCAAGAAACATCGTTAACGCAGTTAAAGC
Source organism: Acutalibacteraceae bacterium (assembly GCA_045648125.1). Taxonomy (GTDB): domain Bacteria; phylum Bacillota; class Clostridia; order Oscillospirales; family Acutalibacteraceae; genus SIG575. The sequence continues at coordinate 5,878 of JAZRNJ010000343.1, read as the reverse complement.
ACAGCCTAACGCTGACGATATCAGAGTTGTTTATATCGGTACTGTTGCTGAAACGGGTGACAGAAATGCACCTATTCACTGGGCACGTACAGGTGACCCCATTAAAATCAGTGTTTATGACCACTATGCTGCAAGTAAAGTTCTTGCTGAACAGATTTTTGCTGAATCAGGTCTCAAGCATTGGGTTTCACTCCGTCAGTCAGGTATCCTTTATCCCGCAATCATTAAAAACATGGACCCCATCATGTTCCACGTTCCCCTTAACGGCGTTCTTGAATGGGCTACAGTTGAAGATTCAGGCCGTCTTCTTGCTAACATCTGTGATGAAAGCGTTCCTGAAGAATTCTGGAGAAGATTCTACAACATCGGTTCAGGTGAAGAATACAGAATCACTAACTACGAATTCGAAGACCTCCTCCTTGGTGCTCTCGGCGTAGGTAAAGTTCAGAAATTATTTGACCGTAACTGGTTCACAACACGTAACTTCCACGGTCAGTGGTATCTTGACAGTGATACACTTAATGATTATCTCCACTTCCGTGCAAATATTCCTGTTAAAAAATATTTTGACGATCTTAAAGCTGAGGCTCCTTTCTACATGAAATTAGCACCCGCTGCCAAACTTGTACCCGGCATTGTAAAAATGTTCATGAAGAAGATTTCAAACGAAGAAATCTACGGTACAAACTGGTGGCTTAAGAACAATAAACAGGAAAGAATCAGTGCTTACTGGGGTTCACTCGAAGAATACAACAAAATCGGCACATGGAAAGATTATAATCCCGATGCTGAACGTCCTACAAGAGAAAGATCATACCTTGACCACGGTTATGATGAATCAAAAGCAGTTACTGACATCACTCTTGATGACCTTAAGAAAGCTGCTGAATTCCGTGGCGGTGAATGTCTTGCTACTGAAGAAGAATATGTTGACTTCTACACACCCATCAAATGGAAATGTGCACACGGTCACGAATTCATGATGTCAGCAAACCTTGTTCTTAAAGGTGGTCACTGGTGTCCTGCAGAACTTCCCACAGACTGTGAAGGTAAGAAGTTCAAATGGGATTACGACAAAGAAGCAAAACTCAACCCGTTCTTTGCTCAGGTTTGGTATCCCCTTCATGACAAAAACGAAAACAACGTTTATACAGAAGCAATCTTCAAAGGCTTTGAGGGCTTCAAAGACTAATTTATACTTACTTAACCCTGCTGTTAATTCAGCAGGGTTTAATTTTTTAAAGTTTACAATATGTTATTGATAAAAATGCTATAATAATGTACAATATCATTACAAAGCAAAAAACAATTGAGGTAAGTTAATAATATGAAAAACACATCAAAAATCGCTTTAGGAGCAATTCTTGCAGGTTTATCAGTAGCATTTATGCTTTCAACTGCAGTACTCCCCTTTCTCTCTTATACCATACCTGCAATTTGCGGTCTTATAATTGTTCTGCTCGTTATTGAATGTGATGAAAAATGGGCATTATTGGTTTATATATGCGTTTCTGTTTTGTCACTACTGATTGTGCCCGATAAATCCGCAGGACTTTCTTATCTCGGTATATTCGGATATTATCCTATTATCAAATCAATATTGGAAAAAAAATTACCGAATTGGTTATGTTGGCTTATTAAACTTATAATCGCAAATAGCGTACTGATATTAAGTTTTTATATTTCACTCAAATTTTTTGGAATTGATACAGAGGGCATAGAATGGATTTCACCGTATCTTAACAAATGGTACGTTCCTCTGATTATTACAGTTGCAGGTACATTTTTCTTTTATATGTACGATACTGTCCTTACAAGACTTATTAAAATTTATGAATTTAAATGGAGAAAAAAATTCAGAAAATATTTTAAATAACTATTGATAATTTTTTGTCAATGTGTTATTATACTGTATGAGATGATTTAATATATGTACCTGACACCAAAAATTTTTTTGAGGTGAAAGCTACGAAACACAACTTACTTCAATACATGAATGTAAAATTCTGTAGCTGTACCCTTTTTGGTGGTACAGCTTTTTCTTTTGGAGGTAAAAATGAAAACACGTGTTGCATCAATTTCCATAATAGTTGAAAACTTTGACAGCGTTGAAAAGTTAAACGCTGTTTTACACGACTATGGTAAATATATAATCGGCAGAATGGGACTTCCATATCATAAAAGGAAACTTAATATTATTTCTGTTGCAATGGAAGCTTCTCCCGACATCATCAATTCATTAACAGGAAAAATCGGACGAATTGATGGTGTAAGTGCTAAAACTGCTTTTTCAAACTATGATTTTGAAGATGAGGATTAAGGATGAATTTAATTAATAGACTTATCGCTGACCATACGCTTTCAAAAAATTGTTTTATTGAACTTCTTCAGGATGATTCCGAAGAAACATTAAAATATCTGACCGAAAGAGCAATAGAAACAAGAAACAAAGTGTACAGTAACCATGTTTTTATACGTGGCCTTATTGAAATATCAAACTATTGCAAAAACGATTGTTATTACTGTGGAATAAGACATGGTAACAAAAAATGTGAACGTTATCGTCTGAATAAAGAAGAAATTTTATCTTGTTGTGAAATAGGATATCCTTTAGGCTTCCGTACCTTTGTTTTACAAGGCGGAGAAGACCCTTTCTATACTGACAATATACTGTGCGAGATAATTTCTGAAATCAAAAACAAATTTCCCGACTGTGCAGTAACGTTGTCTCTTGGTGAAAGAAGTAAGGAAAGTTACCGTAAACTTTTTGAAGCCGGTGCTGACCGATATTTACTCCGTCATGAAACGATTAACGAAAAACACTATTCAAAACTGCACCCTGAAAACATGACTTTGAAGAACAGAATTGAATGTCTCAGAAATCTTAAAGAAACAGGTTTTCAGACGGGTTGCGGTATAATGGTCGGCTCACCTTATCAGACAATAGAAAACATTGCTGAGGACTTAGTTTTCATCTCTCAATTCAAACCTGAAATGGTAGGAGTAGGACCGTTTATCCCTCATAAAGACACACCTTTTGCAGAAAAGCCGGCAGGTAACGTTGAACTGACTTGTAAACTTCTCAGCATAATAAGAATCATGTTACCAAATGTACTTTTACCTGCTACAACAGCACTCGGTTCTTTAGAATCAGATGGCAGAGAGAAAGGAATCCTTTGCGGTGCAAACGTTGTAATGCCTAACCTCTCCCCTGTTAATGTGAGAGATAAATATATGCTTTATAACAATAAACTGTCTTCCGGTGCTGAAGCAGGAGAAAGTCTCAGCTTACTGAAGGCAGGTATGAACAAAATCGGTTATGAAATTGTCACAGACCGTGGTGACTTTAAAGAATAAATTATTTATAAAGGAATGAAATATATGTATAATCCCAAATCAACGAAAGCAGAAGAATTTATTTGTCACAAGGAAGTTATTGACACACTTAAATTTGCAGACGAAAAGAAAGATGATATTGAATATGTAAAGTCAATTATAGAAAAGGCTAAACTCAGAAAAGGTCTTTCTCACAGAGAAGCTTCTGTTTTACTTGCTTGTGAAGATGAAAATATTACAAAGGAAATGTATTCACTTGCAGAGCAGATAAAGAAAGATTTTTACGGCAACAGAATTGTTATGTTTGCACCGTTATATCTTTCTAACTACTGCGTAAATGGTTGTGTTTACTGCCCTTATCATTATAAAAACAAGCATATTGCAAGAAAGAAACTTACTCAGGAAGAAGTTAAAAATGAAGTTATTGCACTTCAGGATATGGGACACAAACGTCTTGCAATTGAAGCCGGTGAAGACCCTGTAAACAACCCAATTGAATATATAATCGAATGTATCAACACAATTTATTCAATAAAGCACAAGAACGGTGCTATCCGCAGAGTGAATGTAAATATTGCAGCAACAACAGTTGAAAATTATAAAAAACTTCACGATGCAGGTATCGGCACATACATCCTTTTCCAGGAAACATATCACAAGGAAAGTTATGAAAAACTTCATCCCACAGGACCTAAGCATAACTATGCTTATCACACAGAAGCAATGGACAGAGCAATGCAGGGTGGCATTGATGATGTTGGTCTCGGTGTGCTTTTCGGACTTGAACTTTACAGATATGAACTTGCAGCGCTTCTCATGCACGCTGAACACCTTGAAGCAACTTACGGTGTAGGACCACACACAATAAGCGTTCCCAGAATCAAAAAAGCAGATGACATTGACCCCACAGCATTTGATAACAGCATCAGCGATGAAACTTTCGCTAAAATCTGTGCACTTATCAGAATTGCAGTTCCTTATACAGGTATGATTATTTCAACCCGAGAAAGTCAGGAAGTCAGAGAAAAAGTAATTAAACTTGGTGTTTCACAGATAAGCGGTGCATCAAGAACATCTGTGGGTGGTTATACAGAGGATGAGCGTCCTCACGATTCAGAACAGTTTGATGTTTCTGACCAGAGAACACTTGACGAAGTTGTAAAATGGCTTATGGAACTTGGATATATCCCCAGTTTCTGTACTGCATGTTACAGAGAAGGAAGAACAGGCGACAGATTTATGTCACTTCTTAAAAGTGGTCAGATTCAGAACTGCTGTCATCCTAATGCACTTATGACGCTCAAAGAATTCCTTGAAGACTATGCAAGTGAAGAAACAAAAGAAATTGGTGAAAAACTTATCCGTGAAGAACTTAAAAATATTCCTAAAGATAATGTAAGAAAAATTGCAGAAGATTATCTGAACAACATTCATTTAGGAAAACGTGATTTCAGATTCTGACAGGAGGCATTAAAATGTCCGCAAATCTTAATCAGACTCCAAGTGCAGACAGAGTTCATATTGCCTTTTTCGGTAAAAGAAATGCAGGAAAATCAAGTCTTGTAAATGCTATAACAAATCAGGAATTATCAATCGTTTCAGATTACAAAGGTACAACTACTGACCCTGTTAAAAAAGCTATGGAGCTTCTGCCCATAGGACCTGTTGTTATTATAGACACACCCGGCATTGACGATGAAGGTATTGTAGGAGAACTGAGAGTAAAAAAAGCTTATCAGATTCTTAATCTTACTGATGTGGCTGTTCTTGTAATTGATTCTTCTATCGGCAAATCGAAAGAAGACGCCTTGCTTATTGAGAAGTTTATTCAAAAAGAAATCCCCTACATTGTCATTTACAACAAATCTGATATCAGTAATTTTGAAGTATCAGATAAAAATGAAATTTCTGTAAGCACAGTAAATAAAACCAATATTGAAACTTTAAAAAACAGAATTGCTGAACTTGCAAAAAAAGAAAGCAACAACAAAAAAATTGTTTCTGACCTGATTTCTCATGATGATATAGTTATTCTTGTAACACCGATTGACTCATCTGCTCCAAAAGGCAGAATGATACTTCCTCAGGTTCAGACAATAAGAGATATCCTTGACAAAAAAGCAATCTGCATGGTTACTCAGGTTGAACAACTTGAAAAAACTATAAATTCGTTGAAAACAACACCGAAGCTTATTGTTACAGACAGTCAGGTATTCGGCAAAGTAAAAGCAATTGTTCCTGAAAATATACCACTCACCTCTTTTTCAATACTTTTTGCAAGATATAAAGGTTTATTGAAAAGTGCTGTAGACGGAGTTGATAAATTAAGCAGTTTAAAAGATGATGATATCGTGCTGATTTGCGAAGGTTGCACACATCACAGACAATGCGAGGATATCGGCACAGTAAAATTGCCCGGTTGGATTTCTGACTTTACAGGTAAGAAACTGAATTATGAATTCACTTCAGGTGGAAGTTTCCCTGAAAATCTTGAGAAATATTCTCTTATTGTACATTGCGGCGGTTGTATGCTCAATGAGCG
>JAZRNJ010000342.1:0-7292 GCA_045648125.1 Acutalibacteraceae bacterium | reverse complement strand
CCTGTGTCACCGACGGGAACTGAGTTACCGTCAGGGTCAACGATGTCAACATCGTACAGAGGTACAGGTTTACCCATAGAACCGAGTCTGTGCTCTGAACCGAAAAGGTTACCGATAACAAGAGTTGTTTCTGACTGACCGAAACCTTCCATAACCTGAAGACCTGTAAGGTTTTCAAATTGTCTGAATACTTCGGGGTTAAGTGCTTCACCTGCAATTGTTGCATGTTCAACACTTGAAACATCGTACTTTGTAAGGTCTTCTTTAATCATCATTCTGTACATTGTGGGTGGTGCACAGAATGTTGTAATCTTGTATTTTGCAAACATAGGAAGAATATCTGCTGCATCAAAGCGGTCAAAGTCATAAACGAATACCGCTGCTTCGCAGAGCCACTGTCCGTAAAGTTTACCCCACATTGATTTTGCCCAACCTGTGTCTGAGATTGTAAGGTGGAGACCCTGGGGATTTACGCAGTGCCAATAGTTTGCTGTAATGAAATGTCCGAGAGGATATTTATAAGAATGTGCTGCGATTTTGGGATAGCCTGTTGTACCTGATGTGAAGAACATGAGCATATAATCGTCACCACAGGGAGAATCTTCTGTTCTCTCGAAAACATTGCTGTAAAGTTTGAATTCTTCGTCAAAGTTTCTCCAGCCTTCACGACTTTCACCAACAATAATTTTTGTCTGAAGTGAGGGAGCATGCTTTGCTGCAAGGTCAACCTGCTCAGGAGTACCGTCATCAGATGTGCAGACAATTGCTTTTACATCTGCTGCATTGAATCTGTATTCAAAGTCGTGGTCTTTGAGCTGATGTGTTGCAGGAATTACAACTGCACCCAGCTTGTGAAGACCGAGAACTGCAAACCAGAACTGATAGTGACGCTTGAGCACAAGCATAACCTTGTCGCCCTTCTTGATGCCGATTGACTTGAAGTAGTTTGCTGCCTGAGAAGAATATTCCATCATATCCTTGAAAGTGAAAATTCTTTCTGTCTTATCTTTGGATACATGTAGCATTGCCATTTTATCGGGAAGTTTCTTTGCGATACCGTCAACGATATCAAATGCAAAGTTGAATTTATCTTCATTTTCAAATGAAAGTGAAAGAAGTGCGCCTCTTTCATCTTCAACGGGATGAATGAAGTTGTGATAAATTCTTCTGTTTGTTTTTTCTCTTTTGGGTGCTGCATTCATTTCAGTCTTAGCCTGTTCAAGTTCAGGAATAGGCTCACCTGAGGGATTGAGAACCATTGCATAGAATTCGCAGTCTTCTCCTCCTACAGCAATCATACCGTGAGGTGTTGCACTGTCATAGTAAATACTGTCACCTGCTGTGAGAGTTACTGTGTGAGTACCCACCTGAACTTTAAGTGAACCGCTGATAACGATATCACATTCCTGTCCGTCATGAGAAGTCAGTTCAATTTCTTTTTCTTCATCGCCGGGGTTATATTCACATTTAACATAAAGAGGTTCTGCAATTCTGTTTACGAATGAAGGAGCAAGGTTGTAATATTTAAGGCCGTGAGCCTCCTGGATTTCCTGACCGTGTCCTTTTCTTGTAACAACATAGGATTTAAGTGTGGGGCTGACACCTTCAATGATGTCTGTAACGTCCACTCGGAAAGCCTGAGAGCATCTGTAAAGGAATGCGAAAGAAAGGTCTTTTCTGCCTTCTTCACAAAGTATGTACTCTTCAAGACTTACACCTGTTTTTTCAGCCATTTCAGCCTGTGTCAGATTTTCGATTTCACGAAGTTCTCTGATACGCTGAGCCATCTCCATAATTTTAATGTCGAGTGTGCCTGTTTCTTTCATACAAAGTTCTCCTTTTTTCTTCGGGAAAATCAAACAAAAAGCCCGTCCCAAAGATATAATCCTTTGAGACGAGCACCAATATCTGTTGCCCGCGGTACCACTCAAATTGCGTTTTTCACGCCACTCAGGTTCTGACAAACCTTATGCATTAACGCAGCAATCACGGAAAAGTTCTACTTGCGACATACGCTTTCTTCTTTTCAGCTCCGGAGCTACAAATTGAAGCCTTCCTTTACCGCACTCACACCAGACGGCGGTTCTCTTTGAAAGGATAAAGCAACAACACTCTCCATCAATGCTATTATTCTATCGAATTATATCAGATTTTTAGAATTTTGTCAATATTTTTAAACGAAAAATCCCCTCTGTCTGCTGACGCAGACATCTCCCCTTGCGTTTTCAAGGGGAGACTGTAACCTTTTCAGAAAGATCGATGAGAAATCGTGGAAGATGGCATTTTTCTGACACGATGGTGTACGAGTTGTACTCCGAGTGTCAAAAAATGTCATATTACCGATTTGTCACAATCTTATAATTTGTTACGCTGAATCTTACCGCTTATAGTTTTAGGCAGTTCGTCCTTGAAAACAACTATTCTGGGATATTTGTAAGGAGCTGTTTTCTCTTTTACATAGTTCTGAATTTCTTTTTTCAGTTCTTCTGTGCCTTCTGTTCCTTTAGTGAGAACGATACTTGCTTTTACTACCTGACCACGGAGTTCATCAGGTGCCGCTGAAACACCACACTCAAGAACATAGGGAAGTTCCATAATAACATTTTCGATTTCGAATGGTCCTATACGGTAGCCTGATGATTTAATAACGTCATCAGCACGTCCCACATACCAGAAGTAGCCGTCTTCATCACGCCATGCAACGTCACCTGTGTGATACAGTCCGTCATGCCATGCTTCTTTTGTTTTTTCTTCGTCATTATGGTAACCGAGGAAGAGACCGTTAGGTACATACTTGTCTGTGCGTACAACGATTTCACCGTTTTCACCAACGCCGACAGGGTTGCCGTCAGAGTCAACGATGTCAATGTCATAAAGAGGAATGGGTTTACCCATTGAACCCACTTTAGGCTGCATACCTGCAAGGTTTGCGATTGTAAGAGTTGTTTCTGTCTGACCGAAACCTTCCATAATACGAAGACCTGTTGATTTTTCAAATTGCTTGAATACTTCAGGGTTAAGTGCTTCACCTGCAGTTGTTGCATGTACAATTGATGACAAATCGTACTGTGAAATATCCTGTTTGATAAGCATTCTGTACATTGTGGGAGGTGCGCAGAATGTTGTGATTTTATATTTAGCAAACATGGGAAGAATATCTGCTGCATTGAAACGGTCAAAGTCATATACAAACACTGCACCTTCGCAGAGCCACTGACCGTAGAGTTTACCCCAGAGTGCTTTACCCCAACCTGTATCAGAGATTGTGAAATGAACACCGTCTTTTCTTACACAATGCCAATATTTTGCTGTGATGAAATGACCGAGAGGATATTTATGTGAATGTGCTGCAATTTTCGGATAACCTGTTGTACCTGATGTAAAGAACATGAGCATAGGGTCACTTCCACATGCAGAATCTTCTTCTCTTACAAATTTTCTTGTAAAGAGAACGCTTTCATCGTCAAAGTTATGCCAACCATCTCTATGACCACCAACAATGATTTTTGTTTCAAGAGACGGTGCATTTTTTGCTGCAAGGTCAACCTGCTCAGGTGTGTTATCAGTTGCAGTGCAAACGATAGCCTTAACGTTTGCTGCGTTGAAACGATATTCAAAATCGTGGTCTTTAAGCTGATGTGTTGCAGGAATCACAACTGCACCAAGTTTGTGAAGACCGAGAATTGACATCCAGAACTGATAGTGGCGTTTGAGAACAAGCATAACCTTGTCGCCTTTTTTAATACCAAGAGATTTGAAATAGTTTGCAGCCTGTGCAGAACCACGTTTCATATCGTTGAAAGTGAACTTTCTCTCTGTTTTATCAAGTCCTACGTGAATCATTGCGATTTTGTCGGGATATTTATCTGCTATTTCATCAACAACGTCAAATGCGAAGTTGAATTTATCATCATCTGTGAATGAAACACCTGTGAGCATTCCGTTTTCATCCTCTGTTGTGTGGATGAATTTTTCGCAGATAAGGTCTTCTGTGTGACGTGCAGAAACAATGCTTGAACGGATTTCTTCTTCAGGAAGTTCTTCGTCACCTGCAAAAACAACTGCAAGGAAAGTACAGTCTTCTCCACCGATTGCAATCATACCGTGAGGTTCTGATGAATTATAGAAAATACTGTCACCCTCACTGAGGATTTCAATATTATCACCAATCTGAACTTTGAGAGTTCCGCTGATAACCATATCAAATTCCTGACCACTGTGAGTGGTTGTATGAATGGGTTTTTCCTGCTGTTCTGCAGAATATTCGTATTTTACAAAATAAGGTTCACCAAGTTTTTTCTTGAAACGTGGTGCTAAGTTTTTGATTTCAATACCGTCTTCACTTGCAGTAACCTGACCTCTTCCCTTTCTTGTAATTGTGTAAGAAGTAAGATTTGCACTCTGACCTTCAAGAATATCTGAAAGTTCAATACCGAAAGCAAGAGAACATTTATGAATGAATGTGAAAGGCAGGTCTGCTTTTCCATCTTCATAAATAAGGTACTGTTCTACAGAAACGTCAGTTTTTTCTGCCATTTCCTCAACGGAGTATCCTGCATCAAGACGCATAAGTCTGATACGTTCAACTACCTCAAAAAGTTTGTCTGATGAATGATTTTCCATTTTCATAACCTCCAAATTCTGATGGTTTTTGAAACTTTGGGGCAAACAAAAAACCGCCTCAAAGCTTCTGAAAACTTTGAGACGGAATAAAAACTTAATCCGCGGTACCACTCAAATTGCATCACCAAAGATGCCCCTCTGCAGAGCCTAACAGCCCCTTCGCACTAACGCAGCGTACACGTAAGACACTACTCGGAATTGACCTTTTGCATCTTCAGCTCGGAAGTGATAGGACCTGATAAGTACAATTGCAGTTTCGCACCAAACAACTGCTCTCTGAAAACTGAAGCAAATCATCCGTCTTCGACATCGCTTTTAAAATATTGAAAAAATTATATCACTCTTTAAACTGTGTGTCAATAGTTTTCTTCAAAAAAATCACACAAGAACAAGCACAAGATTTACCCCGAGAAACGCAATATTCACCAAAGAAAAAACAAGAATGTATTTTCCTGTATTTATATTTTCTTTTTGCACAAGTTTGAATGAAATCAGACTTGCCATTGATGCAATAAGTGTGCCGAGTCCACCTAAATTAACACCGACAAGAAGGTCTTTTACATTGTTTGTGAAATTTGAAAGAAGTATTGCCGCAGGTACATTTGAAAATACCTGGCTTGAAATTATGCCCGTTGCAATTTCTTTACCTGAGACTGTGTTTCTGAGAAACTCGCTTATGGCTTCTATTCTGCCAAGATTTCCGATGAAAACAAACAAAAAAACAAAGGTAAAAAGGAGACTGTAGTCAATGCTTTTAAAGATTTTTCTATCACAAATCAGAACTGCAATAACGGATATTATGAGAAGAAGCCTGTAGTCAACAACTCTGAAAACACTTAAAAGTGAGAATACAAATAAAACTGCATATATAACTATTCTTCTGTCAAAACATATTTCCGTTTTCTCTGTATTTATTTCAATTTTTTCTTTTCCTGTGAAAAGAGAAAAAATTACCACAAGAACAAGTGACAACAAGGCATAAGGAAGAATTGCAGAAAAGAAGTCTCCCATTGACATTTCATATTTCGAGAAAAGATACAGATTCTGCGGATTCCCTATAGGCGTTGCCATACTGCCTAAGTTAGCAGCAACAGTTTCAAGAGTAACCAAAATTATTGCTTTATCCTTCTTGTTTATCATGTTAAGAATTATCAATGTAAAAGGAACAAAAGTTATGAGTGCCACGTCATTTGTAATAAGCATTGACGAAAAGAAACATAAAAGGCAAAGAGTAAGACTGAGAAGTGAAAAATTTCTAACCCGCTTCAGCATCTTTTCTGCAAGCACACGGAAAACGCCCATACTACCAAGTCCTGAAGTTACTGCCATAAGGCAGAAAAGCAGCACAAGAGTTTTGAAGTCAATATACTCTATATAAGCTTTATCAGGAGTAACGATAAAACAAGATATCACCGCAAGAACAAGGGATATTACAAGAACAACTTCACTTTTAATAAAATCCAGAAACTTTTTCATTTTATCACCAAGTATTTGTTAGTATTTTTACATAAAAATTCTATCATAATTTTTACAAAAAATAAAGAGATAAAATTCAATAATTTATTGATTTTTATCCGTTCATCTTGTATAATCAACTATATATGGTATAAGGCAGGTAAAACATGGATATTATTTTAACTTTATGTGATGAATTCAAGTTGAAAAACTGGCAGGTTGAGAATGTTGTTAAACTCATTGACGAGGGCAACACTATTCCTTTCATTGCACGATACAGAAAAGAAGCTCACGGAACTCTTGACGACCAGACTCTCCGTGCAGTAAATGACAGACTTGAATATCTCCGTAATCTGGACAAGCGTCGTGAAGAGATTTACTCATCTATTGAAAAGCAGGAGAAAATGACAGATGAAATTGCCGAGGCAATTGAAAAAGCCATGACTCTTGTTGAACTTGAAGATATTTACAGACCTTTCAAGCAGAAGAGAAAAACACGTGCATCTGTTGCAAAAGAAAAAGGTCTTGAACCTCTTGCTCTTGACATTCTTGAACAGAATGACGATTTCCCTGCTCCCATTGAGGAAGCAGAAAAATATGTTGACGCCGAAAAAGGCGTTGAAACTGCAGAAGATGCACTCAAAGGTGCAATGGACATTATAGCAGAAATTATTTCCGACAATGCAGAAATCAGAAAAAGACTCCGTAACCTTTTCACAGTATGCGGTAAAATTATCACAACTGCTACAGATGAAAACGCTGAAAGTCCTTACACTCAGTATTATGACTATAATGAACCTGTTGAAAAAATTGCAGACCACAGAGTTCTTGCAATTGACAGGGCTGAGCGTGAAGGTTTCATCAAGGTAAAACTCGAACTTGATATTGCAAAGGCTCACGGTGTTATAAACAAGATTTATCTGAAAAACGGTGTTTCACTTGCAACGGAAACTGTCCGTGAAGCAGGTGCAGATGCTTACTCCAGACTTATTGAACCAAGCGTTCAGAGAGAAATCAGAAATATTCTTACAGAAAAAGCAGATATTTCTGCTATCAAAAACTTCTCCATGAACTTAAAACAGCTCCTTCTTCAGCCTCCCGTAAAAGGCAAAACCGTTCTCGGTCTTGACCCGGGTTACAGAACAGGTTGTAAAGTTGCAGTTGTTGATTCAACAGGACGTGTGCTTGACACAGGAGTTATTTATATCACTCAT
>JAZRNJ010000341.1:0-3008 GCA_045648125.1 Acutalibacteraceae bacterium | reverse complement strand
GTCTTAAGAGTATTACCGTTACCGTCTACCCATGTGATTGTGTACTTGTTTACAGTACTGCTGAACTGTGCTGTATACGTTGCGTCACCTGTTACGGTTGTAACTGAGGGTGACCAGCCTGTGAAGGCGTAAGTATACTGTGCGTCACCTGTCTTTGTGGGTGTACCATCCTTATACTTGGGGGTCTCACCGAGCTTATACAGCTCTTTTGTTTCTTTTCCGTCAACTATCCAAGTAATTGTATAACCTATTTCTTCCCATACTGCATAAAGAGTAACGGTAGCACCGTTTTCAGTTGAAAGACCGCTTACACTCTCTCCGGGAGCATAGGTTGCAGTCGTTGCATTTTTATCGGTTGACCAACCGAGGAACTTATAACCACCTCTTGAAAGGTTGGAAGGAGAAGTAATTACCGTTGCATATTCTGCTTCATAAGTATCAGTAGAATAGTTATCAGCACCGTTACCGTCGAATTTTACGGTGTACTGTATACCATTCCATGAAGAATAAAGAACTATATTCTTTCCATAGTTATATGTATCTCCGGTTTCAACTTCACCGATACCGTCAACGTACCAGAATTCGAAATTATAACCTTTTCTTGTTGTTGCTGCAAGGTGCTCACTTGTAAATGCAGAACCACACTCTATTGTAGTGGGCGCCTTGTATGCTGTATTTTCGTCAACCTTACCTTCTTCATATACACGGATTTCCTTGAAGGTAACCGTATTGCCTGCGCCATTTGCATCAATACGTATTTCAGCTTTTACAACCGCACTATCATTGGGAGCTGTAAACGTTCTTTCAGGATTTATATGCTCATTTACATCATCTGAATTATTATCGGAAGTTCTGCTTGTAGGACCGTCCTCAAAGCCAATCCAGTTTCCGTTAGCATCACAGAAGAAGAAATATACGTCCCAATACAATCCGTCATCTTCAAAATCTACCTTATACGTCTTTCCGGGTTCAACAGCGAAATAAGGAGACTTGATATAGCCTTCGCCAACACCATCATTTGCTGTAACCTTTATGCTACCATTTCCAATGAACTCAACAGTTGCATTGTCAGATGTTTTAGTTTTCCAAGCCTCATAATCAATAAGGTTATCATATGTGATTGTATACGTATTATGCTTAAGATTGTTCTTTGCAGACGTAAGTGCAGATGTGTCTACATTTGAGTTGGTAGGATCACCAAGTGCCTGTGCTGCATTACGAAGAGCCTTCTGGTAATTGCTCCAAGAGTCTGTCGTATAGCAATTTGCATTAAGAGACGTACCCTGAAGAACAAGCTCACGCAGAGAAGCCTTGTTAACATTATCACCTTTAACCTGCACATAGTTAACACTATATGAGCGACCATAATATTTTGCAACCACATGGTTTGAATATCTGTATGTATGTGCACAACCTTTAAAAACATAAAGATTGCTATCACCACTTGTAATTACAGCTCTATCCCAAGCACTGTTATATTCAGCACCTGTACCAACTGCTGTCTGAGCAGTTTCGCTACCGGTATATTTGGTACCTGTTGTATAGAAGTACGTATTATTTTCAACACTACTGGAGTTTCCTACAGATGAGTGATCTGTTATGGATGAAGAATTGGCTGTAAAATCAGATACATACCAATAAGATTCGCCAGCACCTTCATTATCTGTAAAGTTAAAACCAACAGTAAGATTGGGAATCTGATTAAGATTTGAATATCGGCTTGTATCAATTGTTATTTTTGCTACAGGGCTTCTGTAAACACCGAGTGTACCCAATTTACCACTTGAACCGGTTACTTTTGAATATCTGAATGTTGCTTCAGATAAGGTATTACTGCCGGAACTTGTGGAAATCCAGTGTGTATCAGGGTTGTCTTGATTGTCACCCGTACCGATTGCTTTTAAAAGAGGAACCATGTTATCTGAACGTGCATAAGCATTGGCTGCAGGATCATTATTAAAGCCGTGCACACCGGAAACCCAAGCCATAGAAGACGCAAACATTTTATCATTACTATAGTAACGACCTTCAAGAAGAATAGCTGAACCGATAGGATTAATATACGGCGCATAAAGTGTTGAATATGCATAGTAAACTCTTGTTGAGCCATCGTTCATTGTAACGGTAAACTTCCACTCTGCAAGAGCCGTTGCACCGGGATTAATACCTGTACCGCTGATATAAAAACCAACGGAATCATATGCAAAAGTACCGTCAGCATTAGCATTAAAAGAAGTATTCTCGAATGAGCCGGAAGTTGCGCCTGCTTCTGCAAGCACAATATCACCAATACCGCTTGTAATGGTATTAACCTGAATTGTAAAGCTTACCGCACCGGGGATATGAAAGCGCACATAACCCTTTGTGTTAGCAGCATTTGCTTCAGGAGTAACATTAAAATCGCTGATAGTATTATTAACGTAATACTTACCTGTTGTAGATGCACCTGTTGAGGGTGTCATGTATACAGTTTCAGGAACTGCAATCACTGCCTGATCAACAAGTGTAGGTGAGGCAACTGTTGCCGCGTGGGCGTGTGTATGTGTATCGGGTGTAACCCACACCCAACATGAAAGAATCATTAAAAATGAAAGGAAAACAGATAAAACCTTTTTGAAATTAGTTTTATACATTAAAAATCATCTCCTTTAAGATTTTTATGTGAATTTGTGTTCACACGATTTGCGGAGTGTTCTCCGCCGCCGTTTACACGGCAATTTTTTATTTTCCCTTGTAAATATGTCAATTTTACACATAAATCAGGCTGACCTCCCCTGATATAATATATATAAACACATATACGAATTTAATATAACATTATATACCAACATTTTCAAGTACCGAGAGCCATTTCCACCTCCAAAATATCAATGACATTTTTGTATGAAATATATAAATGCAATTAATAATGTGCAAAAAAATTTGATTTTTCATTTGTAGGGGACGCCGTACCCTACAAAAATTTCATTTAAATGCAAAAAAAACGGTGCAGGAAAACCTGCACCGAA
>JAZRNJ010000340.1:0-2140 GCA_045648125.1 Acutalibacteraceae bacterium | reverse complement strand
AAGAGACTTTCAGGTGATATTTTTTATTAAATTCCTAAAATTTTCTGACACCACTGAGCAATGTTAATCATTACTTCTTCTTTTCCGAATTCATTGAGAATTTCGTGACGCATGCGGTCATAAAGTTTCATTGTTACTTTTTTATGTCCTGTGTTTACAAGGTCATTGTATACTTTTTCAACTCCTGCACCGTAACTTCCTACAGGGTCTTCTTTACCTGCAACAAGGAAAATCGGAAGATTACAAGGAACTTTGTCATACCAATCCTTTTTTGAGACACTGTCAAGTACACAGAAAAGGTCTTTAAAACCTTTTGCAGTAAAGAGGAAGCCACAGTAAGGGTCATCGTTATATTTTTTTACCACAGCCTTATCTGTTGACAGCCAACCGAAACCATTATCGCCAGCAGAAGCACATTTCTTGTTATAGGCAGAAAAAGCAACTGAGTTTATAAGTTTACTTCTGTGTTTTGAACCTTTAATTTTTGCAATGGTCTCTGCAAGGAAAATACCCATTCCTGCAGCAGGGTTAGGTCCGCTGGTACCGCAGATTATAGCTGCGTCAATGTCATCTGCATATTTTGAAATATAATTTCTTGCAACGAAAGAACCCATGCTATGACCAAAAAGAACAACAGGAACACCGGGAAATTCTTTTTTTGCACGGAGGGTTACCGAGTGTGCGTCTTCTACAAAACTTACCCATCCGTCATTTTCACCGAAATAACCTAAATCATCATCAGTTTTGATGCTTCTTCCGTGGCCGATATGGTCAGTGACATAAACTGCAAAACCAAGACCTGTCAGAAATTTTGCAAATTCCTCATATCTGTCACCATGTTCTGCCATGCCGTGAGCAATCTGAAAAATACCTTTTACATTGTCGGGGTTAGCAGGTGTCCAACTCTGGTAATAAATACTTGCAAGACCTGAATGAGAAATAAATGTGTTACCGTTTTCTTCAGAATAAACATTGTGCATTATATTCATTGAAAGTACCTCCTTACATTTATGATATAATTGTATCATAGTTTTTTTTGAAATTCCATAAAAATACAAAAAAATAAATAATTATTATAATTTTTTCATTTGGTTGACTATTTTTTTATTTTATGTAATAATTAAACCATTGATATATTTCTGAAAGGCTGGTTATACCATGGAAAAAATATTAATAGTTGACGATGAAGTAGAAATTGCAGAACTTATTTCCGATGCATTGTCTGATGAAGGCTTTGAGACACTTACTGCTAATGATGGAGAAACAGGTCTTGAAGTTGCAAGAAACAATCCTGACATTTCGCTTATTCTTCTTGATATCATGATGCCGAAAATTGACGGTCTTACACTTTGCAGAAAAATCAGAGACACAATTACATGTCCCATTATTTTTGTGAGTGCAAAGAGCAGAACGCTCGATGTGGTTGTAGGTCTTGAAATGGGTGCAGATGACTACATAACAAAACCATTTGTTGTAGAAGAACTGGTTGCTAAAGTTAAAGCACATATAAGACGCGACAGAAGAAGCGGAACTGTGGTTGAGTCTACACCTGCAATGATTTCAATCGGTGAATTTGAACTTCATAAGGACAGTTATGAATTGCTTAAAAATAAGGAAAGAATCATGCTTTCAACAAGAGAATTCCAACTTCTTGAGTACCTTATGGAAAATGCAGGTGCTGTTCTTTCACGTGAAGAAATCTTTAATCATGTATGGGGTTCGGAGTATGGTGATATCGGTACTGTAGCAGTTAATATAAAAAATCTCAGAAACAAAATTGATGAAGACGGAAAATACATCAAAACCGTTTGGGGTGTAGGATATAAATTTGTATCTTCAGTTTCAGGAGATTAATTGACATGAGTATCAGAAAAAGAATTACACTGATGTTCGTTGTGGTATGTGTTGTTAACTTTGTCGGATTTTTCATTTTCTCTATGCTGGTAATCCCGACAGGGGTGAATGCACGTGTCGGTGTAATGAAAGACAGGGTTAATGAAACTGTTCAGGATGTTATTTCACAACTTCAACGTTCAGATAATTTTTATGAATCAGTTGATGACACAAAAATTCCGAAGGATATTCTGATTTATATTGAAGACCTTGACGGAAATATTGTTTATACATTTCCTGACAGTTC
>JAZRNJ010000339.1:0-12964 GCA_045648125.1 Acutalibacteraceae bacterium | reverse complement strand
ATACAGCCTCCTGAGGGGCCTCCCATCTGAACTGCTTTGAATTCTGCATCATTTTTAATACCGCCACCGATGTCAAAAATTACATCACGCAAAGTTTTACCCATGGGAATTTCAACAAGACCACCACGTCTGATTTTGCCTGTAAGTGCAAAAACTTTTGTGCCTTTGCTGTCTTCTGTTCCCATTGAACTGAATTTTTCTCCACCGTTTACGATTATCCATGAAACATTGGCGAAAGTTTCTACGTTATTTATGTTTGAAGGTTTATGCCAGTAACCTGCCTCAGCAGGGAAAGGTGGTTTTAAACGCGGCATACCACGGCTTCCCTCAAGAGATTCAATAAGTGCAGTTTCTTCACCACACACAAATGCACCTGCACCTGCTTTTATTCTGAAAGAACATGAAAATTCTGTTCCCAGAATATTTTTGCCGATAAATCCTTTTTCTTCAGCGTCTTTTATTGCTTTCTCAAGGCGTATTATTGCAAGGGGATATTCGGCTCTGACATAAACTACTGCTTCTTTTGCGCCGATAGCGTAAGCACCGATGAGCATACCTTCAATAAGATTGTGAGGGTCACTTTCAATAACTGCCCTGTCCATGAATGCACCGGGGTCACCCTCATCAGCGTTGCAGATAAGATATTTTTCTTCACCCACTGAATTTTTTGCAGCATTCCATTTGAACCATGTGGGGAAACCTGCACCACCTCTGCCTGCAAGACCTGAAACTTTAATTTCTTCAATAACATCTTCAGGTGACATGGAGGTAAGGGCTTTTCTGAGTGCTTTGTATCCGTCATGGTTTTCGTAATCATCAATGCTTTCGGGGTTTATGATGCCACAATGACGAAGTGCAATTCTTGTCTGTTTGTTGAGAAATTCTTCATCTTCTTCCGAAATAGTGATATTTTCCAATAAGGAAAAATCATTGCTTTTTACGGCATTGACAATATCTTCAGCATGGTTTTCCGTTACTTTAACAAGTCTTCTGAGCAGTTTTTCTCCGTCGTAAATATCAACAATAGGTTCAAGGAAACACATTCCTATACAGCCTGTAATTGAAAGAGAAGATTTGTCCTCAAGGAGTTTTTCAATTGCGGAATAAACTTTACCTGCACCTGCAGCAAAACCGCAGCTGCCTTCACCTACAACGATTCTCATTTTTCTCCCTCCTTAAGTTTTCTCAGGATTTCCTTGACTTTCTGGGGAGTAAGGGAGCCGTAAGTTTCTTCGTTTATCATCATCACGGGGGAGAGACTGCAACAACCGAGACATGCAACGTTTTTAAGAGTGAAAAGTCCGTCTTCAGTTGTTTCACCGTCAGAAATACCAATTTCTTCTTTAATTGCTTTTTCAATTCTTTCAGAGCCGTTCACATGACATGCAGTACCCTGGCAGAGCATGATAAGATATTTTCCCACAGGCTTGAATCTGAACTGAGTATAAAAAGTTGCAACACCCATGACTTTAGCAGGGGTGAGGTTCATTTCTTCAGCAATTTTATAAATAACATCTGTGGGCAGAAAACCGTAAATTTCCTGTGCTTTCTGCAGAACAGTAATAAGACTGCCTTTTACATTTTTGTATTTTTCAAGTGTTCCGTTTAAAAGTGATAAGTCGCTTTTATAACAATCTGAACAACTCATTTTGTACCACTTCCTCGGTTATAATTTTACTACTTTAAAAAAGAAAAATCAACAGACAAATAATAAAAAATTGTAAAAACACACAAAACACATACAGGATTTTTGTGTAAAATATTAAAAAAGAAATTATACGTTGAAAACAACCATTGATAATGATAAAATGTATATGTAAAGATATGTCAGAGTAAAGGAGAATTTTACAAATGAAAAAAGTAAGTAAATTTATGTCTGTATTCCTTGTTGTTGTCATGATGTTTTCTGTGTTCAGCATGGTGGCAGGTGCAGTGAGTGCATCTTCCACAAAAGAGGAAATGCTCAGTTACTATGAAAATTGCCTTGTGACAACTGCCAAAAAAGGTCTTATTCAGGTTGATAACACATGGAAATATAAAATCACGGCAGATTATTCAGGTCTTTCTGCTTCTGATGCGAAGGAAACAAGAGAACTCAACGAAGAACTTTTCGGCACAGACTGGAATGTAGAAGAAACAACATCTTACTTTTACGGAACATCAGATAAGGATGCATACGTTGATGGTAAGCCCGATTCACAATGGATGTTCAGCATAAAGAGAAGAATAAACGAATTTGGCTTCAAATTCAAGAGTGCAAGTCTTAAAAAGGCAGATAACGGTGATATCACAATCACTTTCAAACTTACTGACACATGGACAGGTGGTAAAAATGATATCACAATCACAACAAAAACTTCAAAAGGCGGTCTTCTTAAATCTTTCACTATGAAGCAGGAGTCAGATTTCAAGGATACATCTCTTGCCGGTGTTAAATACCCCGTGCACGAAAGCACATCAGATGCATACAAGGTAACTTACAAGAAAGTTGCAGTTGAATCTGTTTCTCTTTCTGAAACTGCAGTTACACTCGGCTATGGCGAAAGCTGTGATATTTCAGTAACAGTTAAGCCTGACAATGCAACATATAACGGAGTTTATTGTTATCTTCCGGGTGAAGAAACAGAAGATGCGATTGCTTCATACGTTATCAACGATGACGGTACAATAACACTCACAGGCCTTAAAGGTGGCACTACAACACTTGAAGTTTATACTTTTGACGGAGATAAGGTTGCAGAATGTGAGGTTACGGTTAAGGTTTCATTCTGGCAGATGATTCTCAGTTTCTTCGGAAGTATCATTGATTTCTTCGCTAATCTCTTCACATTCTGATAAGTGAATAAAAGTAAAAGGAGTTATCTCAGATGAGGTAACTCCTTCTTTATATCATTTTGTCAATCAGATAAATCAACGCCAGATGTGCAGGGTAGAAAATATAGAAAACATATTTTAAATTCAATTTTCCTCTTTTGTTATTGTAAAGGATGAGTAATGGGATTGCTGATAATGAGAAAAACTGTACTTCTCCTGACAGAAAAGACATTCCCACAAGTACCGATGCAGCCAAAATTATTTTCGCTGTTTTGCCGCGTGAATAATAAACTGTTACGGGTAATAAGACACCTAAAAATCCGTAATCAATATCAAAACCGTTTTCTTTGAAAATTATGGGGAAAATAAGAGAGATACAAATGACGCTCAGCATTACTCCTGTCATACATAACAAAGATTTTTTATTCTTTTTCTCAATGAAATTATCAATTGCAAAAATTGTGATAACCGACAGAGAAAATGTGAGTAAGATGTTCAGGTGAAGTGAATGACAGAAAATTGTATAAATCACCTGACAACCGATTCCGAGTCCTGCAATCAGGAAAAGATACTTTTTTCTGTTTCTCGTGTAAAAACATCCTTCTGCTATCATGTAAGCGAAAATGGGAAATGCAAGTCTGCCTATAATCCTGAGAATTTTATATTGGGGGAAAAATTCCATTCCCACATGGTCAATGAGCATTGACACCATTGCAATAATTTTGAGAGCATTGTTTGATAATCCTGAAAATTTAATCTTCTGCATATTTTTCAAAAAACCTTGCAAACTAATTCTGTTCATCAAGTGTGAGGGAGAAACTGGGGAGAAATGTGTCGAGGAAATAATCTGCTTCTTCCATGTTCATTTCACGAATTGATTTTTCTGTTGATATAAGGGCACTTTCAAATTCTCTGTTTCCTGCTTTCTTTTCTTCAAGACATTTTGTGAGTGCACTTATTTTATCGGCAGCTTTGACGATTTTCCAAAGATATTCGTCTTTTTCTTCTTTAAAGAAAAGGGGAGAATAATCATCTTTCAGTTCATCAGGAAGCATGGAAAGGAGTTTTAAACAGGCACTTTCTTCAACCTTGGAATAAACCTCTTTCATATCTTCGTTGAAATATTTCACGGGAGTAGGTAAATCTCCTGTGATGATTTCAGGCATGTCGTGGTAAAGAGCAAGGACTGCTGCCCTGTCAGCGTTTAAATTTCCGCCGAAATGTTTGTTTTTTATAAGTGCCAGTGCATGGGCAAAAGCAGCAGTTTCCATTGAGTGCTGACAGATGCTTTCTTCCTGAATGTTTCTCATTAATGCCCAACGGTTAATGTATTTCATTCGTGCCAGCATTGCAAAAAAATGACTGTTCATAATTCAGATACTCTCCGTAATTTTTTCTAACATTTCTCTTGCAACTTCGCTTAAATGAACTTCTTTTTTGTCGTTAAGTTCTCTGTAATTTTCAACTGCGTTTTCATCGCAGTCGTCAGAAATTTTTCTGATTGCAAGGAAAGGAGTCTGTGTTTTGTGGCAGACAGCAGCAATTGCGCCTGTTTCCATATCGAATGAGCAGATGCCGAATGTATCACGGAATTTGATTTTTCTTTCTGTATCAGCAAGGAAAATATCACCTGTGCCCAGCTTGCCGAAATAGTCAACACTGCATTTTTCTGCAAAAGAAAGAAGTTTTTCATCTGCTTTGTAAACGTAAACATCCTGAGGTTTTACCCCAAGTTCATAGCCGATTGCAGTCAGGTCAAAGTCGCATTCTGTGTATTCTGTACCTGCAACGATGAAGTTTCTCTGAACGTTCTGCACAGCACCTGAAAGACCGACGTTGAGAATGATGTCAACCTTTTCCTCGTTGATAAGGTAAAGAGTGGCAATGGCAGCGTTAACTTTACCGATACCGCATTCCACACCACAGACTTCGATTTTATCATTGAAGTTGAATTTTATGCAATTGTTACCCAGCGCAGTATATTCAACAGGGGAAAACTCTCCTGCAAATTTCTTGAATGGGTCAAATTCGTAATTATCAGCAATAACAAAACCTATTTTCATATTATTCACCTGTTTTTCATTTTTTATTTTAATAAATTATACAACACATAAGAGTTAAAGTCAAACATGTCCGTTGATGCATATAATAAAGTAAATAACATCTCGCGGTAATGAATATATACGGTGGCAATTAATAAGGATTGTCCTGTGGGGAGCCGTGTGTTTTTACCGCTTGATATATGCCGATATTTCTTGAAAAAAGAGTGTCGGCAAAATTTTTTTAAATTTTTTAAATTTTTTTTGAAAAAAGTGTTGACAAATGGAAATTTATCGTATATAATAAGCAAGTCCCTTGAGGTTATGGCTGCATAGCTCAGTTGGCTAGAGCATACGGTTCATACCCGTAGTGTCATTGGTTCAAATCCAATTGCAGCCACCATATATATGGCCCGGTGGTCAAGCGGTTAAGACACCGCCCTTTCACGGCGGTAACACGAGTTCGATTCTCGTCCGGGTCACCAAACTCCAAGATATCAAATCTTGGAGTTTTTTTCTTGATACGGGTAAAAATAAATCAGTGTCGCAGACCTGAAACATTTCCGTCAGGGAATATATCACTCGTCGTCAGACGAATATCACTGCGAAGCAATATCACTCGCTGTAAGGCGAATATCACTGTAAAAACGTAAAACGTTTTTACACTTTTATAGGAGGCGACTTTATGTTTGTAGACGTTGCGAAAATTAAAATTAAAGCGGGTAACGGTGGCGATGGTGCCGTTATGTTCCACAGAGAAAAATATGTCGCTTCAGGCGGTCCTGACGGTGGTGACGGCGGTAAAGGCGGAGACATCGTCTTTCAGGTTGATACAAACATGTCAACTCTTGCCGACTTCCGTTATAAGAGAAAATATAGTGCTGAGCATGGCGAAAAAGGTCAGGGTGGCAGAAAAAACGGAAAAAAAGGTAAAGACCTTATAATTCGTGTTCCCAAGGGTACAATAATCCGTGAAGTGGAAAGTGGCGCAATTATGGCTGATATGGGTGCAATGGATACCTTTGTTGCTGCAAAAGGCGGCAGAGGTGGTTGGGGTAACAGCCACTTTGCAACTCCTACAAGACAGACACCACGTTTTGCAAAAAGCGGTGTTCCCGGTGAAAGCTGGGAGGTTTCCCTTGAACTTAAACTTCTTGCAGACGTAGGACTTTTAGGGTATCCCAATGTGGGTAAATCAACATTCATTTCTGTTGTAAGTGAAGCAAAACCCATTATTGCCAACTATCATTTCACAACCATCACACCTGTTCTGGGTGTTATTGACATGGGTGACGAAAACTCATTTGTTATGGCAGATATCCCCGGTCTTATTGAGGGTGCAGGTGACGGTATCGGTCTCGGTCACGAATTCCTTCGTCACGTTGAAAGATGCCGTATGCTTGTTCATATTCTTGACGTTGCAGGTAGTGAAGGCAGAGACCCTGTCGAAGACTTTGAAACAATTAACAGAGAACTTGAAAAGTTCAATAAGGATTTGTCAGAAAGACCTCAGATTGTTGTTGCAAATAAGGTTGACCTTGCAACTGATGAACAGTTGTCAACACTTGAAGAATATATCCGCGGAAAAGGCTATGAATTCATGACAATGTGTGCTCCTATTGCAGAGGGTACAAAAGATGTTGTGAATGCAGTGTGGAATAAACTCCAGACTCTTCCCCCTATAAAACA
This sequence comes from Acutalibacteraceae bacterium, assembly GCA_045648125.1. Classification (GTDB taxonomy): domain Bacteria; phylum Bacillota; class Clostridia; order Oscillospirales; family Acutalibacteraceae; genus SIG575. Next base: position 6,422 of record JAZRNJ010000339.1, on the reverse strand, counting down.
GTTTGAACAGGAAGAAATTCCCACAGATGTTATTGTTGAAAAATCAGATAACAAATTTACAATTGATGTTCAGGATGATGTTTATTTTGTTGAGGCTGAATGGCTTCTCAAAATTCTTCAGAGAACGGACCTTGATGACTATGAGTCACTTCAGTATTTCCAGAGAGTTCTCCGTTCATCAGGTATTATTGATGCGCTTCTTGCAAGAGGAATTCAGGAAGGCGATACAGTATGCATCTACGACCTTGAATTTGATTTCGTTCTGTAATGGAGTTTTGATATGAGATTTACGGAAAATCCCTGTGACCCTAACAATTTAAGTCCCCTGATGCTTGCGTTTATCGGTGATACGGTTTACGATTTGTTTGTGCGTGAAACTCTTCTTACCGAATGTCCCAGACCTGTAAAAAAACTTCATGCCCTTGCAGTCGAAGAAGTTTCTGCTTCTGCTCAGGCAAGAAAAATTAAGGCGGTTCAGGATATGCTTACAGAGGAAGAAGAGGATATTTTCAAGCGTGGCAGAAATGCACATACAGGACATGTTCCCAAAAGTGCAGATGTTATGACATATCACTATGCAACGGGACTTGAAACACTTTTTGGTTATCTTTATCTCAAAGGAGAAACTGAAAGGTTGAGAGAACTTTTCGCAGCGTTACATACTTTATAAGGAAAGTGTTGCTGTGCAAAAGAAAGTTAAAGAAACATTACTTGATATAATTTTTTGTGGCGGCGGGTGTATTGTTTACAGTGCCGCCATTAATATTTTTGCCGAAAATAACGATATTGCCCAAGGGGGAGTTACAGGCATTGCAATGCTTATTAATTATCTTTTGCCCTTTATTCCTATCGGCACGGGAGCTTTTTTTCTCAATCTTCCTTTGTTTATTGTTGCATGGAGAAAAATCGGTGGTAAATTTATTGCAAAATCTTTTCTTGTAACTGTCTTTCTGTCAATTGCAATTGATGCTATTAACTTTCTGCCTGTATACACAGGGGATAAAATGACGGCTTCAATTCTCTGTGGCGTGCTGTCAGGATTTTCAATGTCACTTGTTTTTCTGAGAAATCTCACAACAGGAGGCACAGATATCCTTGCAAAGCTTATAAAACTCCGTAAACCTCAGATGTCAATGGGCAGACTCATACTTATCTGTGACTTCTTTGTGGTGTCATTATCGGGCGTTGTTTACGGAAAACTTGAAAGTGCCGTGTATTCACTTGTGCTTATTTTTGTGTCTTCCTACGTCATTGATAAAATGCTTATAAAATTTCCATAAATCAGAAAATTTTTATTGCATATTTGTTGGTGAAATGGTACAATAAAGAAAAAGGGCAAAGGAGAAAATTTTATGAAAAAAACAACAAAATTATTGGCAGTTATTTTAGCACTTATTACCCTGATGTCATCATTCAGCATCATGTCAGGAGCAATAAGCAGTACAAGTTCTGCAAAAGAACTTCTTGACTATTATGAAAACTGCATCATCACAACTTCTGCAAAAGAAGATATAATCAAAGCTGATACTGCCTACAAAAGTAGAGATATTGCAGATTATTCTGCTCTCAAGGGTGAAGACCTTGAAGCAACTAAGAAGGATAACGAAGACTGGGAAATTTATACAGGTAAATGGGACGGTTACACAGGAGTTCAGTATTTCCACGGCGACGCTTATGAAGATTGGTATTTTGACGGCAGAAGTGAATTTATAGATTACTTCAGCATCAAAAGAGATATCAGAAGATACGAACTTAAATTCAGAAGTGCAAAATATTCAAAAGCAGATAATGGGGATGTAACCCTTACATTTAATTATCTTTACGGATATGATACAGAAGATGTTGAAACAATAAGATACACAGCAGTGATAAATGGAAACGGTTATCTGAAATCATTCAACAAAAAAACAGTAGGTGATTTTACTGTTGAATCAGTAGAGTTTAATCCTTATACAGTAAAATATGAAGCAGTAGATACATATAATTTTGTCTATAACAAAGTTGATGCAGAAGCAATAGAAGTTCCCGAAAAAACTATTGTTCTCGGCAAAGATGAAGAATATAAACTTGATGTTACAATAAAACCCCACAATGCAACATTCAAAGATGCTTATATTGACGCAGAAAACTCTGATTGGGATGTTGCAGATTGGTACGAAGACGAAAAAGGTGCGTTCTACATCTATGCAGTAGGCCCCGGTAAAACAACATTTGATATCTGTACATACAGCGGTGACGTTGTTGAAACTGTAGAGGTTATTGTTGAATTTACTTTCTTTGAAAGAATTACACATTTCTTCACAAATCTCAGAAATGAAATCACATGGTTCTTTGAAGGTATTTTTGACGAAATTACATGGTTCTTTGAAGACCTTTTCTACACAGAAGATTACGAAGATGAATTCTATGAGGATGAATATTACGAAGACGGATTCGTATGCGGAACTGAAATGTAAGGTTTTTTCTATGCAAAATTTCCGGGCTATGCCGTAATTTTAATTGTACCGATTTTAACATCGTAGGGGACGCCTTTCCCGTCCCGAATGAAATTTTATTAAACCTGTGGGGCAGATGATATCTGCCCCTACGATATATCAATTAATATCCGTAGGGAAGACCTTTACGGTCTTCTGTGAAATCCAAACCAAACCTACAATGCTAAATTTAATTTCGTAGTGAATGATGCCTCATTGTCCCGTTGAATAACGTGGGAAATTTTATACGAAAGGGGAGTTGCTTTTATGAAAAAAACAACAAAAATTTTAGCGGTTATTCTGGCGATTGTTACCCTGATGTCTTCGTTCAGTATCGTGCCATCTGCAATAAGTGGTAAAAGTTCAGCTAAAGAACTTCTCGATTACTATGAAGACTCAATAATCAGAACTTCTGCAAAAGAAGATATAATTATGGCAAAAACAGTTTATAAAAACAGAGATTTTGCCGACTATTCTTCTCTTAAAGGCAAGGACCTTGAAGCGACAAAAAAGGATAATGAGGAATGGGAGATATACACAGGCAAGTGGTATGAAGATAAATGGAACACCTATTATCACGGCGATGCTTACGAAGACAGTTACTGGGAAGGCAGAAGTGAATTTGTAGATACTTTCAGTATCAAAAGGGACATCCGAAGGTCTGACCTTAAATTTAAAAGCGCAAAGTATTCAAAGGCTGATAACGGTGACGTAACACTTGTTTTCGTTTATACTTCACAACTTGAAGATGTTACCACCACACGTACATACACAGTAAAAATTGATAAGAATAATTATGTAAAATCATATTCTCTTAAACAGTCTGAAAAAAACAAAGACTATTCGGTTGGCGGAAAACCTTATTCGGTCATTTATGAAATAGTTGATACAAATGTATTTGTTTACAACAAAGTCAAAGCTACCGATATTGAACTTTCGGAAAATAAAGTTGTTCTCGGACGTGATGAGTTTTATCAGATCACCGCTGTTGTAAAGCCTGATAATGCAACATATAAGGACGTTTATGTTGACTGGGAAAAACTCGATATGGACGTTGCAGACTGTGACGCCTACGATGACGGCATAATTGAAATCAGCGCAAACGGTGAGGGTACAACAGAGTTTGATGTGTGTGCTTATGGCGGTGACGTAATAGCAACGGTAGAAGTTGTGGTTGAATACACAATATTTGACCATATTGCAGAATTTTTTGAAAAAACCATTCATGACATAAGATTTTTCTTCTACAATCTTATCTACGGATTTGAAGATGAAGATTACTGTGACGCTAATGTATTATAAAACCAATGGCAATTTCGGCTCCCTTGTGTAAAGGGAGCTGTAATTTTGCAAAACAAAATGACTGAGGGATTGTAATTCAAATTTAAAAATCCCATAAACTCTGATTGGTAGTATGAGACGAGCATTTTTATTTGCTGTAAGAAAAACATAACCCCCGAAGTTTTAAAACTTCGGGGGTCTGATATTATCTGAATTTTTTATTTTGTTTTCGGAACTTTTTTTGCTTCAACTGCAAAGTAAATTATCAGCACAACAAATGAAATAACCATTGCGATATTGTGGAATGCTGAAACAGACATAATGTTTGCAGCATCGTTTGTGAAATCGGTGAACATATAAATGCAGAAGATATATGTAATCATAACAAGCAGAGCTTTGTATGAATATGACTCCTGTGTTGTTTTTTCAAGGTTGACACCGTATTTTTTAATTGAAAGCACAATGAACACAACTGCACCGATAAGAGCAAGGATAATTGCGGGAATGTGGAAGTCAGTGTCTTCAAGTCTGTCAAGGACGGGACGTACAATGTTGATGCCGAGTACAACCACAAAACCGATAAGGAAGTTAAATGTGTCGGAAATTTTTCCGTGAAGACTTGAAAATGCAATTTCGGGAACATCTGCTTTTTTGTTTTTAAAGCAAAGCACCGCAGCTGTTATAATAAGACCTGCAAAGAATCCTGTGAAGTATTCCCAACATGACCAGGGAGCAAGGTTTTCCGGAACTGTGAGACCCTGTGTGCCGTGATAACCGCCGTCTCCGAAATAGAAGAAAATGTCTGAAAGTGTAATTGCAAAAGCAAACGCACATGAAGTGATAAGTCCCATGTTTGCTGCAACTTTATCCTTGATAACAAATCTTGTTGCTATCATTGAAAAGATACCGCCGATGGCAATTGAAATTGTTTCAACGAAAGCGAAGTAGTTTCTGCCACCCATGATTTTCTTTGCCCATGACATGTCGTCAAAGTGTTCCATGTAAACCTTGTAAATGCTTTCAAAGGAATCTTCAGTAACAATACCCTGTGCAAAAAGTCCTTCTTTGAAAAGGTCAAGTGCTTCAGGCTGAATGAGTTCGGTAAGTGTATGTGCAAGTGTTGCACGGGAAGCGTACATTGAAGCAAAGAAAACTGCAATAAGAAGGATGAAATCTTTGATTTTCCACTGCTTGTCACTTAAACTTCTGCCAAGCATAATGCCCCATAATGTTGCAAGACCGAAACCGAGAATAAGCATAATTCCAACACCCGACATAACAGGGATAAATCTTGAACCTGAAATTATGTTGCCCATTTCATCCGTTACATCGGAAGAAATTATACCTGTTATCTGGTCAAGGAAAGTTCCCCATGTGGGAACAGTAAGCATGAACATGAGTGAAGAAATGCCGATGAAGGGGAGACTCATTTTCTTTCTGTCACCAATAATTGTTGTGACGAAGAGCATGAAAATTGCACCTGCATTAAGAAGTCCCCATGATGAACCCCAACCGTTTGTACCACGTACTCTCCAGAGGAAGCCCATGAGTAATGCGCCTACAATGACAATCAGAATGTTCTTGAGTTTGCTGTTGTCTCTTGACATATTTAAACACCTCACATATAATGTTAAGGTAATAGTATCATACCCTTTTTATTTGTGCAAGAGTATTTTCAAAAAAATGTAAAAAACTATTGACAAAACTTTATGTGTGTGGTATCATATTTGCACATTGAAGCAGAAGCGAAATAGCTCTCACCTGCGGGAACAGCGATTCCGTACGAAGGTCAATACGAATTTTAAGCGGTGCAGTTGTGCCGTTTTGCGTGTTGCGGGCGAATTTCGTGCCGCAATTTTTTTTTGGAGGTGCTTTAACATTAGTACTAAAGAACTGCAAATCAATGAAGAAATCCGTGATAAGGAAGTCAGAGTAATTACTGACGACGGTGAACAGCTTGGCATCATGTCAGCAGCAGAGGCACTTAAAATAGCAGAAGAGAGAGACCTTGACCTTGTCAAAATCGCTCCTCAGGCTCAGCCACCTGTGTGCAAGATTATCAACTACGGTAAATATCGTTTTGAACAGGCTAAGCGTGAAAAAGAGGCTAAGAAAAACCAGCGTGTTATCGAAATCAAGGAAGTTCGCCTCTCATTGAACATTGACACGCATGACTTTGAAACTAAAGTTAATCACGCAAAAAAATTCCTGGCTTCAGGAAATAAGGTTAAGGTTTCAATCCGTTTCAGAGGCAGAGAAATGGCTCATACGGAATTAGGCCTTGTACCTATGCAGAGATTTGCCGAGGCTCTCAGTGAACAGGCAAATGTTGAAAAACCCGCTAAGGTAGAGGGACGCTCAATGCTTATGTTCCTCGCACCTAAATCAGGTAAGTAATTATTAAGGAGGAAATAAAAATGCCTAAAATTAAGACACACAGCGGTGCAAAGAAACGTTTCAAACTCTCAAAAAACGGCAAGCCTATCCGTGGCCATGCCTATAAGTCACACATCCTTAACAAGAAAACAACAAAACGTAAGAGAAATCTTCGTAAAACAACTGTTGCTGACGTAACAAACGTTAAGCAGATCAAGAAACTTATTCCTTACAAATAATATCGCAGAAACAGGAGGTTATAGACTATGGCACGTATTAAAGGCGCTACAA
>JAZRNJ010000338.1:0-4111 GCA_045648125.1 Acutalibacteraceae bacterium | reverse complement strand
AGCAGAACATGCAGCAAAATTTGCAGAACTTCTCGGTGAAGTTGTAACAGCAAGCACAAAGAAAAACCTTGAAATGAGAGTTGAAGCAGAAAACGGTGCAACACTCGGCAAATTCGATCTTGCAAAACGCGCAAAAGAACTCAACCTCGATGCTATCCATGACACAGTTCACGAAATGGCAAGAGACGAAGCAAGACACGGCAAAGCATTTGAAGGTCTTCTTCAGAGATATTTCGGTTAATCTGAAATAACTTCTCAATTTCAGGCGACACTATAACAAGCCGCCTATCACAAAACACCAACGGGCGGATGACAGCATCCGTCCGTTTTCATTTTAAAAAGGAGGAACAACTTATGAAAAAATTACTTGCAATAATAATTTCCACGTTACTTGCGTTAACCTTATTTGCATCATGCAAGGCAAACAAAGCTGACAATACACTTACTCCTAATCCACCCACAGGAACAACCGCAAAGGTTGAGGAAGAAAAGATTGAGACAACTGTAAAAGAAGTTGTTCCCGAAACAGAGAAAAAAGAAGAAATAAAAACAACCTTACCTGAGACAACAGTAAAAAAAGAAAATCCCACACAAGCCCCCACAACAAAAGCTCCTGAAGCAAAGCCTCAGCAGAATCCTGCTCCCACAACAGAAAACAGAACAAAAGCCCCCACAGTTACTCAGGCAATTCTGAACATCACAAAAGATGAAGCGAAAGAAATTGCACTCGGTCATGCGGGACTTACAGAAACAGACATCAGATATTACAAGTCAGAACTTGACAGAGAAAGAAAAACAATCGTTTACGAAATCGAATTCGATTCAGGCAAATTTGAGTACGATTATGAAATAGATGCAAACTCAGGTAAAGTAATCAAAGCAGAAAAAGATTTTAATGATTAACAAAAATACCGCTGTACAAAATTGTACGGCGGTATTTTTTTACAAAACAAACCAAAAGTTATATCGTAGGGGACATGTTTCCCATCCCGAAAAAATAGCGGGCGCCGATACGACGCCCTACGTTAAATCAGTTAATTAGAGTCAGAGTTTTGAGAAACCGTGGCTGTTGAGAAGTGCATCAAGTTTCTTACCCTGTTTACAAAGAGGGCACTCATGTGCAGGTGCTGTAAAATGATTGGGCAAATCCCCGGGATTGAATACAGAGGCAATTTCATAACCATCGCATTCTTCTTCTGTTGCGAAAATTGACGCAATACCCACAACTTCACCACCGTAATATTTAACGGCATCAATTGTTGCCTTTGCTGTAAAACCTGTTGCAACATTAACACAAAGAATAAGCACGTGTTTTCCCTTAATCATGGGTACCATGTTATCTCTGAAAAGAAGCTGTGAACCACCGATAGTTTCAGGAGTTACGATGTAAATTGTCTGGTGAGCATTGATATTCATAAAGTTATTTTTTGTAAGCTCACGTGCAAGGCATGTGCCGATAACTTCCGTTCCGTCAATACAGAGAATTGTATCAACAATTTTTGTTTTGAACTTGTAATCACTTGCAAGTTCCTCAGCAATTGCAGTAGCCTCTGAAAGACGTGATTTCTGCGCCGCAACGTCAATATAATAGTTAGTGTGAGAACGGCTTGTTGCAAAATGTCCTTCTGCCACTCTCAGGTAAAGATTATTTCTTTTTGCTTTTATTTTTAAAACTTTGTCTGTAGGCATAAAGTTTACCTCCTTGTTGTTTGTTACTTTATTTTATAACATTTTAACAAAAATTTCAATATTTTTAAGAAAAAAAATATTTATTTTTATCATTCGATTGATTTTAACAATGTTTTTCTCTTTACAATTGCAACTCCACATGATAAAATAAATAAAAAAGCAAAGGAATGATTTCATGAATATATGGCACAACATTGACCCTAAAAGAATTACTCCTGAAGATTTTGTTGCAGTAATTGAAATACCAAAAGGAAGCAAAAAGAAATATGAACTTGACAAAGAAACAGGTTTACTTATGCTTGACAGAATTCTTTACACATCAACCCATTATCCTGCAAACTATGGTTTTATTCCCCGTTCTTACGGTGACGATGAAGACCCGTTGGATGTGCTTGTGCTTTGTTCAGCATCACTTGAACCTATGAGCCTTGTGAGATGTTATCCTATCGGATATATTTCCATGACTGACGGTGGAAGACATGATGAAAAAATTATTGCTATACCTTTTGGTGACCCCACCTATCACGGATATAAAGATATTTCAGACCTTCCTCCTCATATTTTCAACGAAATGAAACATTTCTTCTCTGTTTACAAAGCTCTTGAAGGAAAAGAAACAGATTCAGGTGAAGTTAACGGCAGAGAAGCTGCAGTTGAAGTAATCCAGCACTGCCTTGACAATTACATTGAAGTTTTTTGCAAATAAAATTTTCTGTGACTTTATTTTACACCGTAGGGGCGTCGTTTCGGCGCCCGTTAGTTTTCATGTAAATTAATTCGGGACGGACAACCCGTCCCCTACGATACAGCCGTTGATTTTATTTATAAAATTGCATAACATTTTGAGGTGACAAAAATGAAAAAATTCTATCTTCTGTGCAATGCACATTTAGACCCCGTATGGCTCTGGCAAAGACAAGAAGGAATGGCTGAGGCTATTTCCACATTCAGAGTTGCTGCAAAATTCTGTGAAGAATTTGACGGCTTTATTTTCAACCACAATGAATCTGTCCTTTACGAATGGGTTGAAGAAAACGAACCTGAACTTTTTAAAAGAATACAGAAATTAGTCAAAGAAGGCAAATGGCACATTATGGGAGGTTGGTATCTGCAACCTGACTGTGTTATGCCCTCAGGAGAATCCTTAATCCGTCAGATAGAAGTTGGCAGAAAATATTTTATGGAAAAATTCGGTGTTAAAACAAAAACTGCCGTTAATTTTGATTCTTTCGGTCACACGAGAGGTCTTGTTCAGATACTTAAAAAGAGTGGTTTTGAACATTACATTTTCCATCGTCCCTACAATATTGTTGATGAAGAAAATTTCATCTGGCGTGGCTACGACGGAAGTGAAATTATCGGCCACAGGTCCTACGGCGGTTATAATTCAAAAAAAGGAAAAGCAACAGAGAAAATTGACCGTTTTATTGACGATGCAACAGACGGACCTAATCTTCTTGCATGGGGTATAGGAAACCACGGTGGTGGCCCATCAAGAATTGACCTTGAAAAAATCAGTGAATACATAAAAACTCATGAAGATATTTTCGTGAAACATTCTTCATGTGACGAATATTTCAGCCTTATTGACAAATCAGAACTCAGAACAGTAATTGACCGTTCAATGGTTCATTGCATGGTAGGTTGCTATACTTCCATGGTGAAAATCAAACAACTTCACCGTGCACTTGAAAACGACCTTGCACTTTGCGAAAAAATGATTGCAGTAAGCGGAATTGACTATGACAAAAAAGAACTTGAAAATACAGAAAAAGCACTTCTTTTCTGCGAATTTCATGACATTCTCCCCGGCTCAATGATAAAGAGTGGTGAAGAAGATTCCGTAAGACTTCTGAGTTACGGCAGAGAAATCGCTTCAAAAATCTGTGCAAAGGCTTTCTTTAAACTCTGTGAAGGTCAGGAAGAAGGCAAACAAGGTGAAGTGCCTGTTCTTGTTTTCAATCCCAATCCTTACACAGTTACACAGGACATTGAAGTTGAATTTCAGCTTGAAGACCAAAATTGGAATGATAACGAAGTAACAATGGTATCTGTACGTGATGAAAAAGGAAATTATCTACCTACCCAGAATGAACAGGAAGAATCAAACCTTAATCTTGACTGGAGAAAGAGAATTGTTTTCCGTGCAGAACTGAAACCTATGTCAATCAACCGTTTTGATTGTGAACTGAAAAGAATTTCTGCAGAGAGAAGACCCATAGAGAAATGTGCAGAAACAGATACACTTTTTATTATTTCAAATGAAAAGATGGAAGTTCGTATTAATAAAAAGACAGGACTTCTCGACAGATACTGTGTACACGGTACTGACTATATTTCTTCAGGCAGTGCAAAAATCAATGTAATAAAAGATAATGAAGACCCATGGGGTATGACTGTTGATAATTTCAATGAAAAAATA
>JAZRNJ010000337.1:0-7056 GCA_045648125.1 Acutalibacteraceae bacterium | reverse complement strand
CCTGTTCCTGCATATACACGAACTCTTGCTACTGATTTCTTTCTACGGCCTGTACCATAGAAGTAAGGACTTGTTTCGTACATTCTGATTTACCTCCCTTTCTTAGAATTCCCAAGCTGTGGGCTGCTGAGCCATGTGCTTGTGTTCTGCGCCTTTGTATACACGAAGTCTTGTGAGAGCCTGACGGCCGATTGATGTTGAAGGAATCATACCTTTAACAGCAAGTTCTACAGCGAATTCAGGTTTTGTTCTCATAAGTGTGCTGTACTGTACTTTCTTCATGTTACCGATGTAACCTGTGTGATGATAGTACATTTTCTGGTTGAGTTTGTTGCCTGTAAGAACAACTTTTTCTGCATTGATGATGATTACGTGGTCACCACAGTCTACGTGTGGAGCAAATGTGGGTTTGTTCTTGCCTCTGAGAAGGTTTGCTGCTTCAACAGCTACACTACCGAGTGTTTTGCCTTCTGCATCAATCACATACCACTTACGGCTGATTTCTGCCGCTTTAGGCATATAAGTTGACATAATCTTTTCCTCCCGATTAATACAATATTTTTATTCGTGAATTTACGGGATTAACGGGTGGTCCCGAAACTCACAGTACCCGGATATATTATCACAAAGGGGAATTTTTGTCAATACTTTTTTTGAAGTTTTTTAATTTAGCATTTGCAATCTCTCATTTGCTCGTTTTTGCTCGTTTTTTCTCCGTTTTCCTCATTTATGATTTTTAAAAAATTCTTCCTGTTTTTTGTATATTGTGCTGTTTTTATCTTTACAGGATTGTTTATATTGACACAGAAAACTCTGATTGGGATGTTGCCGTTAGTTTCATTATGTAATCACGGCATAGCCTGAAATTCTGCATTTTGCATTCTGCACTAAAAAAATAAGTGCCGGAGGAACTTTCCGGCACTTTCCGTCTGCTTTCGCAGTCAAATTACTTTTTCTTTGGACTCACCTATTTCGATAAGTTTTATTGTAGTGAAATTTAAATACCTTATGGATGATATATCATCCGTCATTTACCTGTATTTGGGACTCACCTTTTTCTGAAATAGTTTAGTTTATCCTTTTCGGAGTCATAACGACCTCCGCTTGTTAACTGTTCTTGGGACTCACCCATTTCTTTAAGATTTAAGTTATATTTCGGTGTACTTTATTTACTTGTACATCGGAACCACCTTTTTCATAATTTTATAGGTTTGAGTTCATGTTGAGTTAATTGTTGGACTCACCTTTTTCTTAATAGTATAGGTTTTGGTGTACTTGACTATTTGTACATCGGAACCACCTTTTTCATTATTTTATAGGTCTGAGTTCATGTTGAATTAATTGTTGGACTCACCTTTTTCATTGTTTTATAGGTTTGAGTTCATGTTAAGTGAATTGTTGGACTCACCTTTTTCTTAAAGATTTTTGTTAAGATATTTTATTTAAGTGTACATCGGTACCACCTATTTCTGATTTACTTTAACACATGTTTAATTTTTCGTTTGTGGCGTTCCACAAAGATTTTTGCTTCTTTCGCTTTTTGTTTCAGCGATAAGGTTCTATTTCATCGGAACCACCTTTTTCTTATTTTTTCTGCAAATTAACTTTGCAGGTTGTCCTCATCATCAATTTACCTGCTTTGTTCTTTTCTGTTTATCAGACCGGGCGTCCGTCATTTTTCAGTTAATGTCGTTTACCGCTTCCGGATATTTTCAGTTAATCAATTTCAGAGAACTTTATTTTAATATGTGAACAATCTTATTAAGTTTTTGCCTGCCCTTTTTTCTTATCGGCAAACACCTGTCAGAAAGGCGTTTGCCTTAAATGAGTTCGGTTCTGTAGAGTTCATTGGAAACGCCTCCTTTGCGTTAATTTAGTATGTAAAACAACTTTGAACCATCGGGTTCGTTTGTTTGTTGTCTTATCTTCACCCTTATTATAGCAGCACATTTGTAACTTGTCAATAGTTTTTTTAAAAAAAGTTGAAAACTTTTATTGATTTTTGTCAAAAACTATGAAAATGGCTGAAAATGGGGCATTTTCCATATATAAATATCATGTAAATCAACTTTCCTGTTGACTAATCACTTGTTTTGATGTAAAATACTAACAGAAACTATATGAATTTTATGAGGTAAGAACCATGAATAAAGATTTTGAAGAAAAAGATTTTTCAATGCCGGATGTAGTCAGCGTCATTGACGAAGAAGGCAATGAGCATTTTTTTGATGAACTTGACAGAATTGAAACTGACGACGGCAAATTCGTAGCACTTATCCCTGTTTACGAAGACGCTCAGGATGTTATTGACGATGACGGCGAACTTATCATCCTTGAAGTTCAGGAAGAAAATGGTGAAACTTTCCTCTGTCCTATTGAAAACGAAAAAGTTTTCATCGAAGTAGGAAAAATTTTCGAGGAAAGACTTTCTGAATTTTACGATTTTGAAGAGTAATAATAAATTATAAACACTCCCTGCCTTGTGCGATAATTTCGGTTCATATTAACCCAACACGTATTTAACGGGAACTTTGTCTCCGCTGTATGGGAAAGCAGACCTCCCGCATTCGTGCGGACGTTGGGAGCTCAAAGTCAGCGGGCTGTGCCCACCTGCAGAAAGAGCAGGTTACTATTGGCCGATTCCGGCTTGGCGGGGATACTTACTAAAGGTGATAAATTTGAAAAAGATTGTTGATGACAACATTATAGATATAGTACCTTTCACCTACGGTTTTGTTTATGCAAAAAAAGAAACTGATGACAGCGGCAATACACGTGCCGCTTTTTATTCTTACAATGCCCAGACAAAGAAAGTCGAGGCTGTAAGACGTACAGGTTATCTGCACACAAAATTCGGTGAAAACTTTGAAAAGATAATAAGTGAAATCGGAAATTTCATTTTCTGCGATGCAGTAACATTACCTGTGGGTGGAGAAAGCATCGTTCTTTTCCCCGATTCAAAAATGGCGGTTATTGATAATGACGGCGAAATCATCTGGGAGGAAGAACTCTGTTACCGTGAATCCCCCGTTAAAGGTCTGACGGCTGATGACGATTGTGTCTGGTTTGTTGTTCCTGAGAAAAATTCAATTGTACGTTTTTCTCCCACGGCAAGAAAAGTTTACACACGTATCGGTGGTAATGAAACCACAACATTTGATGACCCTGTGGGAGTTACAAAAACAGGCAATTTCCTTTATGTCAGTTGTGCTAACTCAAAAAAGATACGAAAAATTGACCTGCAGACATATTCAGTAAGAGACTACAGACTTTTTGATGAACCTGTTTACAAGTTTTTCAGAGTTCTCGGCAAAGAGTATGTGCTTCTCAAATCAGGTTTTTATATGCTGTAAAAAATTACGACTCTCTCACATCGGTGAGAGAGTCATTTTTTATCAGATAACTATTTCAAACATCCAGCCAAAAAGCAAGTCGTAAATCTTTTCATTTATCATTTCAAAGAAGTTTGTAATTTCTTCCATGAAAGTAAGTTTTCCTACCACTTCAAAATTGTAGCCCAGTTCTTTCAGTTCTCTGTGTGCCTTTGTGTTTTTAATAACTTCAAATTTAACATTTTCACATTCATTAAATGCATTTTCTTCAATTAACTTGATAGTTTTTGAAAGGTAAACTGTTTCAAGTTCGTTGCAACCAAGAAACGTATCCATTGAAAGTGAATAGATACCATCACCGAAAGTTACCTTTTTAAGGTTTTTACAGTTTTTGAACACGGCTTCTCCAAGCCATACATCTTCACCGTATATTTCAATTTCTTCAATTGCTGTGTTTGCAAATGCTGCACCGTCAACAACGCCGACGCCCTCGTTGAGTTTTACATTTTTTAGAGATGTGCAATTTTCAAAGGCTGCTGTTGCAATATACCATACATTTTCAAGATTTATTTCCTCGAGGTTTTTACAGTTACGGAAAGATGAGTCATAGAAATATTCGCAGTTATCAGCATCAAATTTTCTGATATCTGTTCCGCTGAACGCTTTTATACCAACATAAGTAACAGACGGTGCGTAAACTTCTTCAAGATTCGTGCAATAATAGAACGCATAATCATTTATCTGAGTAATATCGTCAGCAAGTTTTACGACCTTATTTACTTTTGACGGGAAATAAAACTCAATTGCTTTGCCTGTTTCAACTTCATAACTTCCGTCAAAATCTTCAAACTCATAACACCAAGTCTGATAAAGTGCATTTTCATCAACAACAAATGTACCGTTGCCTTCATCTACTGTTATATTTTTAAGTGTTTTACAATCAGCAAATGCACCTGATAAATAATTCACACTTGCAGGAAGATGAATTGTTTCAATTGCAGTATTTGAGAAAGCCTGTGCTCCGATATGGAATACGTTTTCGCCAAGTTTGACTTTTTTGAGATTTACACAATCTTTGAAAGCACCGTCACCCAAATAATTGATTGTATCGGGAATTGTGATTGATTCAAGATTTCTGCAACTCGCAAAACATGTAGCGGGAATTTCCTGAATATTTTCATTGAAAGTAATGCTTTCAATACCCGAGAACCTGAAACAACCATTGAGAAGAATATCTATATTTTCATCAATGACGTAATTCTTTTCTTTGCCGATGTAAGCAAAAAGAACATTCTCACCGATTACTGCAGTATCTGTACCGTCAAAAAGTTTTTCTTCAGCCATTGTGCCGAGAAATGCATCGTTTCCGAAGTATATAAATTCACATTCATCAGGAATCACAACTTCCGTCAGGTCAACACTAGCCTCAAATGCACCGTCACCTATATTATTTATAGTTGAGGGCAATGTGATTTTCGTAAAGTTTGACCCTGAAAAAGCGTACATATCAACACCTGTAATGGTATAATTTTTCCACAAACTGCCTTTTACCGTTTCAGGAATTATTACTTCACAGTTTCCTTCCTCAAAATGCATGGGATTGTAACCTGCAACATACACTTCGCCTTCGCCTAAATAATCGGCATAAAAAATACCGTCCTTTTCAAATACGGTGCCTACGCCCCATGCAAAAGATATCAGTGAAAAACAAGGCAACACAATAACGATAGCCAAGAATATTGAAAATAATTTTTTCACGGTAAATTCTCCCTTTCTTTGTTGTAATTCAATTGTAGACCTTACAATATAATTTGTCAATAAGAATTTTGTCTGATGGTAAAAACAACCCCGAAAACAGCTGAATTGCAGTTTTCGGGGTTATAAATTATTTTGTATTTATAGTTCTGTCAAGAAGTGTATTACCGCTGTTATCAATTGTTACCATGTGGATTGTATCGTTTTCAAGAGTTACCATTGATGCCGACCAAACTCCTGTTGTCTTTTTACCACCTGCAAAGAAAATGGGAATTTCGTTTTCAACTTCTTTTAATTCTGACTTGTGATAATGACCACCCATAATAATATCAGCATTCATTTCTTTCAGCGGTGCTGTCCAGTCTTTGCCGAAATGGTCATTGAGTACGGGGTTGTGAGAAAAAGCAATTGTATAACGGCAGTTTTCAAATTCACTCTTTTCAAGTGATGTAAGCCAATTAAACTGCTTGTTTCTGTATTCTTCAAAATTCACAAGCCCTGAGTATTCAGGATGATTATCTTCCTTATCTTCGCCTGAGTCAAGGACTATACCACCCATAGAACCAAATTCAAATGTAAAATAATATCCGTCTGTTTCCGTAGGCAGATATTGTTTCATTATTGCTGAAAATTCGCCTCTTGTTTCGTGATTACCACGTGTGTAAACAACGGGAATTTCACCCTTACTGAGAATGTTAGCGTACTTGAGGAAATCGTTTGCAAACTGGTCTTTTACTTCCATTGTTGATGTAACGTCACCAAGCATTGCAACAAAATCAGGCTGTTCATTTTTGAAATACTCAAGAGACTGTTTCATTTCTTTTTCCATCTCATGAATATCTGCAACTGCAAGAATTTTTATGCCGTCTTCCTTAGGTAAGCCTTTGAAAGAATATTCTTTGCTTTCAACAATCTGACCCACACCTGCATTATAACCGAATTTAAAACCTACATACTGTGAACACACTTTGTATGTATTGCCCTGAAGTTCTGCTTTAGGAACAATAACAGAGTGAACGGTATCGTCAGTTCTGATTACACCTGCAACAGAGTCCCAGATAACTTTTTCTTCACCGTTATATGTGTATTTTACACAACCGCTTCCTTTAGCAGAAGTTGCCCACACAACTGCATAACTATCATTTCCGCAGTCAAAAACTGCAGGTTCAGTTGTAATTTTTGTGAAACCGATTGGCAGAAACGACAATAACGCTATCCACAAAGAAGCAATCAGACCGCCGATTGTAATAAAGAAAGATGCCATAATATAACCTCCAGAAAAAATAAAATATGTTACTTAAATTATAACATTTAATGCTGAAAAGTCAATATAATTTCTTTTCATATAAAGCAAAAGGCTACCCAAAAGGGTAGCCTTTAAAGCTTTTCAATTAGCCATTGAGTTTTTTTGTGAGAGCTGATTTCTTTCTTGCAGCGTTATTCTTGTGAATAAGGCCCTTAACTTCAGCCTGGTCAATCTTCTTGATTGCAGCTTTAACAAGAACATCTTTATCAGCAGCGTTTGCTTCTACAGCAGCGTAAGCCTTTTTAATAGCTGTTTTGAGAGCTGAGTTTCTTGCTTTGTTGCGAGCTGTCTTTGTCTTTGTTACGATAACACGCTTCTTTGCGGACTTAATATTCGGCATTACAGTTGCACCTCCTTGTTATTTGTCTGCACAGGTTATTATAATATCACTTCTTTCAGAAAAAAGCAAGTAAAATCTGAAAAAAAATGATTTTTTTCGCAAAAAAACTCCAATAATATAGCTGAAATATGTTTGAGGAGGAAAAATATGAATTTCCGTACTGATTTAGCACTGGAAAGACAGGAGCTTATAGGCTCAGAAAGGCTGAAAGGAGTCATTTCAGAAACCGAAGTCAAAGACCAGGTTAAAATAACGCGAATAGAAATCACAGATGACACGGCAGCCCGAAGACTTTCAAAACCGATAGGCAATTATATAACTGC
>JAZRNJ010000336.1:0-2366 GCA_045648125.1 Acutalibacteraceae bacterium | reverse complement strand
TGTCGCGTGTTATTTTGATGTTTAATGAAATTAAAGCAATCCCTTAATCAATTCCTCATAAGGCTTTGAAGACAGATACGCAGGGGGAATATCAAACACTGTTTTGCAACCAAACTGATTTTCGCAGCTTAATCTATAGGTAGCTCTTGCGAATGCCACAATAACACTTGCAGTAAACTCAGGGTTAGAATCAAGCTTTAAGCTATATTCAATAACGTGATTGTGCTCAAGGTCTTTTCCTGTTTTGCCTGTTCTGATAACAAAGCCACCATGAGGAATACCTTTGTGGTCACGGTCAAGTTCTTCCTGAGAAATAAAGTTTACTGTTGTATCGTAATCAGCAAAATATTTGGGCATTGTCTTTATTTCGTTTTCAATTCTTTCAAGGTCTGCACCTTCTTCTGCTACAACGAAACAAAGTCTTGTATGCTTTTCTCTTGTTGTAAGTTCAGGATTTTCACCGTTTCTTACTCTTTCCATCGCTTCTTCCACGGGGCATGTGTACTGTCTTGCATCAATTACACCGTCAATTCTTCTGATAGCATCTGAATGACCCTGACTTACACCCTTTCCCCAGAAAGTATAATCTTTACCCTCGGGTAGAATTGAATTTGCATAAAGTCTGTTAAGCGAGAACATTCCCGGGTCCCAACCAACAGAAATTGCAGCAGTTTTTCCGTTTTCTTTTGCAACTTTATCAACTCTTGCGAAATGAACGGGAATATCTGCATGTGTATCAAAAGAATCAATAACATTGAAATTTTTTGCAAGTGCAGGTGTCATTTCAGGCAGGTCAGTTGCACTGCCACCACAAATTATAAGCACGTCGATTTCATCTTTATATTTTTCTATATCGTTTGCAGAGTAAACTCCCACACCCTCTGTCATAAGTTTCAGGCTATCAGGATGTCTTCTTGTAAACACACCGAAAAGTTCCATATCGTCGTTCTGACGTATTGCAAGTTCTACACCTTTTCCTAAATTTCCGTAACCGTAAATTGCTATTTTCATATTCTTTCGCCTCATTTGATTTTTAATATTTTATATTATACTACGTTAAGTTCAAATTGCAATATTTTTTTACATATTTTTCATTCCGCCAAGGAACAATTTCATTGTTTTCTGTGAATATTCCTTGAGTGGATATTCTCCGTGATTAAGACACCAATCATAGAGAAGTGCCCTTTCACTCATAGCATAAAGTCTGACAATTTCGGAAACTGTATATTCCTTTGTAATCTCTCCTCTTGCCTGACCTTCCGTCACAATCTTTTTGAGCAATTTATAATAGTATCTGTTGTGGTCAAGAAGATGACTCTGACCTCTCGTTGTAAGCTGGGTTGAATAAAGTCTTGTAAGCAGGTCAATGTCAACACTGCTTTCTACCATTTCAAAAAGTTCTGCATTGAGACAAAACAGAAAATCAAGTCTGTTTGTTTCATCACTGAGACCCTTTGCCAACTCCTCGTATTTCTCATCAAAAAGATAAGCAAGTGAACCTAAAAGTGCATCTTTACCGTCAAAGTAATGGTAAAAAGAGCCTTTTGATGTACCTGACTCCCATATAATTTCTTCTACGGTAGTGTTATCATACCCCTGTTCATAGAAAAGTTTCCATGCTGCAGTAACAATTTTACTTTTTGTATTTCTGTTCATCTTTCTTCCCATAACTTACCAACCCTTTCAATGATTTATTTTATCATATCCGAATAAAAATTTCAATGTCCCATTATTTGGACTTTGTTCAAAAAATTAAAAATAAGTGTTGATTTTTTTCCAAGGTTAATGTATAATGTTCTCAATCGAACATTTGTACACCAAACGGAGGAATGAAAAATGGCAGATAAACAGAAAGCTCTCGAAACGGCTTTACTTCAGATTGAAAAACAGTACGGTAAAGGTGCAGTTATGCGCCTGGGACAAAGCACTACCGTAAACATTGAAGCAATTTCAACAGGTTCAGTTTCTCTTGATGCAGCAACAGGTATCGGCGGTCTGCCTAAAGGCCGTATTATTGAAATTTACGGACCTGAATCCTCAGGTAAAACAACTCTTGCACTTCACGCTGTAGCAGAAGCACAGAAAGCAGGCGGTGAAGCTGCATTCATTGATGCTGAACATGCTCTTGACGCTGTTTATGCACGTAACCTTGGTGTTGACATCGACTCACTTCTTGTTGCACAGCCCGATAGCGGTGAACAGGCTCTTGAAATTACAGAAGCACTTGTACGTTCAGGTGCAATCGACGTAATCGTAGTCGACTCTGTTGCAGCACTTGTTCCCCGTGCAGAAATTGATGGTGAAATGGGTGACTCACACGTAGGTCTCCACGCCCGTCTTATGTCACAGGCATTGAGAAAACTTGC
>JAZRNJ010000335.1:0-1913 GCA_045648125.1 Acutalibacteraceae bacterium | reverse complement strand
ACTGCAATTTTATCTCCGTATTTTTTTACTGCTTCTTCAACAAAAGAGAAGTTGCGTACAGCAACTGTACCTAAAATAACTCGGTTAACACCAAGTGAAAGATAATCTTCAATTCTTTTTTCATCTCTGTTGCCACCACCGACTTCAGTAAAAAGTTTGCCTGTCTCAGCAACACTTTTAATAACATCAAAATTTACTGCAGTACCGTCTTTTGCACCGTCAAGGTCAACCATGTGAAGATTTTTAGCACCTTTTTTTACAAAAGTTTCCGCCATCTCAAGCGGAATTGTGCCGTAAACCGTCATGCGGTTATAGTCGCCCTCAGTTAGTCTGACAACGTTACCGTTTATTATATCTATAGCAGGAAAAATTTCCATCTGTTTCACCTCATATCTCTGCAAATGCTTTTAAAAGCAGAAGTCCCTTTTCACCACTTTTTTCAGGGTGAAACTGCATACCATAAACATTATTGTTGTTAACAACTGCAGGAACCATTACATCATACTCACTTACAGCAAGTAAACTTTCGTCACAGTTTTTGCCGTAATATGAATGAACAAAATACATATAATCTCCGTTAGAGATGTATTTGAAAATGGGGTTTTCAGCCTTGAAAATAAGTTTATTCCAACCCATGTGAGGGATTTTTAGGTTTTTATCAATATCACCTTCAAAGGGGCAGATTTCACCACTGATGAGACCTAAACCTTCAAACTCACCATATTCATAACTTTTATCAAACAGAAGCTGCATGCCAAGACAAATACCGAGAATGGGTTTGCCTTTTTCAGCTTCTTCAATAATTACATCAGCAAGACCTGAACTTCTGAGTTTATTGATTGCATCTTCAAAAGCACCAACACCGGGGAGAATAATTCTGTCTGCTTCTTTAATTTTATCTGCATCACCAGTAACAATTACATCAAGACCAAGAGCCTTTGCTGAACTTGAGATTGAAAACAGGTTACCGCATCCATAATCTACTATTGCTATCATTATTTAGCCTCCGATTAAAGCAAACCTTTGCTTGAGGGAATTTCATCTTTTGCATTTTCATCAATAGAAACAGCTTCTCTAATGGCACGTGCAACTGCTTTGAAAGCACCTTCAATAATGTGATGTGAATTTGTTCCGTCAAGCTGTTTTATGTGAAGAGTGATATCTGCATTTCTTACAAATGAAATAAAAAATTCTTCAATAAGCTCTGTATCCATTTCTCCGACTTTTTCTGTTGGAATTTCAAGACCGTATTTGAGAAATGCTCTGCCACTGATATCGAGAGATGCAAGAATAAGCGTTTCGTCCATAGGGAGAATCATGTTACCATATCTTTTTATGCCTTTTTTATCACCAACAGCTTCTTTAAAAGCCTGACCGAGAACAATGCCGATATCTTCTGCAGAATGATGAAAATCTACGAAAGTATCACCAGTACATGTAACGGAAAGGTCCATTCTGCCATGCTTTGCAAAAAGGTCAAGCATGTGGTCAAGAAAACCGATACCTGTGTTTATTTCGCTTTTTCCTGTGCCGTCAAGACAAAGTGAAAGTGAAATATCTGTTTCATTAGTTTTTCTTGTGATTACAGATTTTCTCATCATTCTCGCTCCTTTATAATATCATCTATAATTTCAATTACTTTTTTCATTTGCTCCATTGTACCCATCGACATTCTGAAATAATCCGATATTCTGGGAGAATTGAAATATCTTATAAGTACACCTCTTTTCCTGAGTTCTTCGTAGAGTTCAGAAGAGGGGATTTTATCTGTTTTTGCAAAAACAAAATTGGATTTTGAATCAGTAAGAGTAAAACCTCGTTTTCTGAGTTCAGACTTAGTGAATTCTCTTATTTCGATTGTTTCTGCAATCGTTTTTTCATAGTATTCTCTGTCACTTATAGCAGCGGCTGCT
>JAZRNJ010000334.1:0-2440 GCA_045648125.1 Acutalibacteraceae bacterium | reverse complement strand
GATGTTGTGCAGTTACCAAGCTTTGCCTGTTCAAATGCAGCTGCATCAACATCAGGGTCATTGTAACCTAAAATATTAGGACCGTAAGCACACATGTAGTCGATAAACTTGGTGCCGTCAACGTCCCACAAATAAGCACCTTCTGCTTTTTCTGAGAAGAAAGGCCATGCACTGACAGGAATGAAGTTACCTTCAGCAGGACCAAGATGTCCGTAAACACCTGAGGGAATTACCTTTGTTGCTCTTTTGAAAAGTTCGTTACTTTTTGTATAATCATTAATTTTAAAAGCCATTGTAATTTCCTCCTTATGCAAGATAGAGTGCAACTCTGTCAAGAATTCTGTTGATGTTATCAATCATGTTAATCATACCACGCATAGTAATTTCGCCTTCGCCTACTTTTGCAACAGCATTTACTTTGCCGTCAAAGAGGTCGTGAGCAAGTTTCATTGAACCGAATTCCATAAGGGCACGGAATTTTTCAGGATTTTCTTTGGTAGTTTTAAGAACATGATTTTTAACTTCAATACCTGCTGCAGGGCCACCTGCAATTGACATTTTCACAACACCGTCAGGAATGTGATGTGCACTGAACTTTCCTATTTCATCATGGTTTGCTATCTGAGAAATAGCAACTGAAATTGTATAGAAAAGGAGTTTGGTGCTGATTTCAAAGAATTTTTCATCTTTCAGGTCTTCCTCTGTGGGACGCATATACTTTGAAAGCATGTCTGTGAGAGGAGTAAACTGTTTGAGCAAAAATGAAATTTTAGTAAAGCCTTTTGAGGGAATCGGAGTAACTGTTCCGTCAATAAGACCATTGAATTTTTCACATGATGAGAAAGGCAGTTTAACACTGCAACCATCTGTTCCTTCTTTTATGGTACATCTGCCGTCTGTGAAAGTAAGAGTAGCAGAAGGACCGTCCTTCACTTCAAAACCGATTGACACAGGCTTTGATGTTTTCACAAGGTTTCTCGCCTCTTCACTCAGTTCGCAAAGGTTTTCAAGAGAACCTAAAACAGCGAACATATTTATGTAAGCCAGTGTTCTTGAATCTGTCAAAATAATTCCTCCTTGATGTGCGAACGTATTCGCACACATATTATCCATTATATTCTATCAAAATTGAATATAAAAGTCAAACATTATATTACAAAAAGTGTGCTTTTTGCAATATTTTTTAGACGGTTTTACTTGACAGACAACATAAAATTATTGTAAAATATTAAAAAATATTAAAAAGCGTTTTATAATAGGAAAGGTATGATTTTAAGATGTCTTTTTCAGATATCGGGCAGTACACACAATACGTGATAAAAAAAGCAACCGATGTTGCAGAAAAATGCGGCCCCAGAGCTGCATGCAGTGAAGGTGACAAAAAAGCAAGAAAATTCTTCCTCAGGGATACAAAAGAAATCTGTGATGAAGCATGGGTGGAAGACTTTAAATGTTCTGACAAAGCATTTATGTCATGGGTATCCGTTGGTGCTGTAATTATGATAATTTCAGCTTTTCTTTTCCTTTTTGGTATGCCCGTAATTTCTCTTGCACTTACACTTGTCACAATATTTTTTATTGTAAGCGAATTTTTCTTCTACAAAAAAACTCTTGACGTGTTTTTCAAAAAGAAAGATACAGCAAACGTTATCGGTAAAATCAAATCATCAGGCGAAACAAAAAGAAGAATTATTCTCTGCGGTCACACAGACTCAGCTTTTGAATGGACTTACACTTACTACGGCGGACGTCCTGCAGTTGCAACGGTTATAGTTTCTGCGGTTATTACTATTGTAGCCTCACTTGCAGGATGCATTACTGCGCTTGTAACAAACGGATTTTTTAATCCCTCACTTGTTTTTGCTCAGGCAAACACAGCCGTTACCGTTTTTGCAATTCTCCTGCTTTGTCTTATTCCTTTCCTTATCGCGGCACTTTTCTTCTGCAATTTCAAGAAACCTGTAACAGGTGCAAACGATAACCTTACAGGATGTTACATAGCACTTGCAGTTGCAAAGTATCTTAAAGACAACAACATCAGCCTTGAAAATACAGAAATCATTATTTCTCTTGTTGGTGGTGAAGAATGCGGTCTGAGAGGTTCAAAGGATTTCGCTGCAAAACATAAAGATGAATTCACCGATAAAAATGTGGAAACAATTGCCGTTGCCGTTGACACAATACACGACATTGATTTCATGAAAATTATTCTCGGTGACATGAACGGCACAGTTAAAAACGACAAACGTGTTGCAGACCTTATAAAGATAAGTGCTCATAATGTAGGTTATGATAATGTTGATATGGGCACGATTGACCTTGGTTCAACTGACGCTGCAGCATTTTCTCAGGCAGGCATTCCTGCAGCAAGTTTCATTGCCATGGACCCCACACCTGCAAGATATTACCACACTCGTCTTGATACTGCAGATAACCTTTC
>JAZRNJ010000333.1:0-2023 GCA_045648125.1 Acutalibacteraceae bacterium | reverse complement strand
GACTGAATCTGCTTTACTGACATTCCGGTTAATCTGCTCATCTCCCCCGGATGCGGCGTTAATATTATCGGCACTTTTGCAGCTTTCAATACATTTATATTGCGTGAAATAATATTTATACCGTCTGCATCAATAATAATCGGCACTTTAGAATTTTTGATTACGTTGTAAAGAACAGCTGCTGTATCTTTATTTACGCCAAGACCACAACCGATAACAATTGCTGTAGCTTTTTCCATTGCCTTTAAGATTTTATTTACAGATGAGCCGGACAAAGTACCATCTTCATTACTTTCCAACGGAAGCAATAAAGGAGATGTAATTTTTGATGAAATAGCAGGATATGCACAATCAGGAAATGCAGCAGTAACAAGACCTGCTCCACCTCTTACTGCACCCTGCGAAGCGAGTACAGCAGCACCTGCCATGCATTTACTTCCACATATAGAAAGCACATGACCATAATCACCTTTATTGGAAACAGGATTACGTTTGGGAAAAATCCTTTTAATTTCATTTGTATCAACTGATACAAAATAAGGTTCACCTGAAACTCGTTTTTCTTCATCTGTAATTCCGATTGAAACAACTTTCACTTTCCCGCAATACATACTTCCGGGTAACAAAACATGACAAGGTTTAGCTACACAAACAGCAACAGTAAAATCAGCCTTTACAGCTTCACCCATTATTTCACCTGTATCTGCATTAAGTCCTCCGGGCACATCAATCGACACAGTCTTTGCAGGTGACGAATTTATATACCTGAAAAGTTCCGCGTATATATCAGTAACATCTCTTGTAAGACCTATCCCGAAAACTGCCTCAACAATAATGTCGCTTTTGAGAAGACAATCAAGAGCAGAAGATTTGTTAGTATCAAATGTTATCATGTTCACAGGCATTTGTTCAACACGCAGAAACATTTCTTTTGCGTGTTCAGTATGAGGTATACCTCCTGCAAGAATAACACTTACACGACAACCAATTTCTGACAATTTTCTTGCAATAACATATCCGTCACCACCGTTATTACCTCTGCCACATACCACTGTTACATTTTTCGTGTTTTCAGTTGTAATATCATATTCTTCACGGATTGCTCTTGCACATGCAGCACCTGCATTTTCCATAAGTCGCAGATAACTTGTCCCGTTATCATTTGCTGCTACCTCAGCCATCTTCATTTGTTGAGTGGTTAATACTTCCATTTTATATCACCTATCAAGTACCTTTTTCAAATACTGTCCCGTATAAGATTCTTTGACTTTTGCAACTTCTTCAGGAGTACCCTCTGCTACAATCAAACCACCGCCTGAACCGCCTTCAGGGCCTAAATCTATCACATGGTCAGCAGATTTGATAACATCAAGGTTGTGTTCAATAACAAGTACAGTGTTACCTGAATCAACAAGACGCTGAAGAACATCAATAAGTCTGTGTACATCTGCAGTGTGAAGACCTGTTGTAGGTTCATCAAGAATATAAATTGTTTTACCTGTTGCAATTCTTGAAAGTTCAGTTGATAACTTTACACGCTGTGCTTCACCACCCGAAAGAGTTGTTGCAGGTTGCCCGATTTTTACATAACCAAGTCCTACATCATAAAGTGTCTGAAGTTTTCTTTTGATTTTAGGAATTGCAGAGAAAAACTCAAGTCCTTCTTCTACGGTCATATCAAGAACTTCGCTGATATTTTTTCCCTTATATCTGATTTCAAGTGTTTCTCTGTTATATCTTTGCCCTTTACACACTTCACAAGGAACATAAATATCTGCAAGAAAATGCATTTCAATTTTTACAATTCCGTCACCCTGACACGCTTCACAACGTCCGCCTTTCACATTAAATGAAAATCTGCCTGCGTTGAAACCATGTTTCTTCGAATCAGCTGTAGAAGCATAAAGTTCACGGATATCATTAAAAACGCCTGTGTAAGTTGCAGGGTTTGAACGAGGTGTTCTGCCTATGGGTGATTGGTCAATATCAATTACTTTATCGAGAAGTTCTATACCCTCTATAG
>JAZRNJ010000332.1:0-4785 GCA_045648125.1 Acutalibacteraceae bacterium | reverse complement strand
TTCAGGCTATGACGGTCTTAATTCGATAAAAATTCCTGAACAGATTAACGGTATGCCTGTTCTCGAAATTGATGAATATGCTTTTTATGAGTGTGCACATATTACTTCTGTTACAATTCCAAACAGTGTAAGAAGTATCGGATATTGTGCATTTTACGAATGCGCTAATCTTGAATCTATAGTTATTGGTGACGGTGTTACACAGATTGACGGTTATGTCTTCGGTGGTGAAAAACTTACCAAAATTACTTTGGGAAAAAATGTAAGATTTATAAATGATAGTGCATTCGATTATTGTCCCAATCTTGAAACGATTATAATTTCTGGTAGTGTTGCAAGCATTGGTGAATATGCGTTTTCAGGCTGTAAAAATCTCAAGGATGTGTACTATACAGGTGATATTGCATCATGGTGTAATATTGATTTTGGTTCAGTTGCTTCAAATCCGCTTTGTTATGCCGAGAATTTTTATGTTAATAATGTTCTTCAGAAAGATATTGTAATTCCTGAGGGCGTTACAAGCATTGGTAAGGCTTTTTCAGGCTATGACGGTCTTAATTCGATAAAAATTCCTGACAGCGTAACAAGTATGGAAGATAGTGCATTTTCAGGTTGCGATGGCTTAACCTCGATTGTAATTTCTGACAGTGTAACAAGTATTGGTAATTATGCGTTCTACAAATGCACAAATCTTAAGTCAATAGAAATTCCGGGTAGCGTAACAAGTATTGGTGAATATGCATTTGGTGGTTGCACAGGTCTTACTTCAGTTATAATTTCTGACGGTGTAACAAGTATTGGCGCATATGCATTTTCAGATTGTGCCGGTCTTGTTTCCGTAACAATTCCCGGCAGTGTGACGAGCATAACAAATTATATGTTTAATAATTGTATCGGACTTACATCAGTTGTAATCCTTGATGGTGTAACAAGCATTGAGGAAAAAGCTTTCTACGGATGTACAGGACTTACATCTGTTACCATTTCCGGTAGTATCACAAACATAGATAATTATGCATTTTACTATTGCGAAAATCTTAAAAATGTATATTACACGGGAGATATTGCGTCATGGTGTAATATTGATTTTGGTGGTCAGTATGCTTCAAATCCGCTTTGCTATGCTGAAAAATTTTACATCGGCAATGTTCTTCAGGAAGATATTGTAATTCCCGATAAAGTTACAGAAATTAAAGCGTATGCTTTTAATTACTATAAGGGACTGAGTTCTGTAAAAATTCCTGATAGTGTAACAAGTATTGGCGTAGATGCATTTTCAGGTTGCATAAATCTTGAAAATGTTACAATCGGTAAAGGTGTAGCAAGTGTAAGTAGTGCTTTTGAAGATTGTGAGAACATTAAAAATGTTTATTATACAGGTACACTTTCTTCGTGGTGCAGAATAAATTTCTATATTAATTTTTATTATACATATTATGTATCAAATCCTGCTTATTTCGCTGAAAACCTGTATATAAACGGAAAACTGATTACCGGTAACATTGTAGTCCCGGCAGATGTCAAAGAAATAGGAAGTGCTGTTTTTTGGGGATATGATAAGCTTGAATCGGTTACAATTTCCGAGGGCGTTACAAGCATTGGTGTTGGTGCTTTTTACGATTGCAGTAACTTAAATTCAATTAAGCTTCCTGAAAGCATTGATAAGGTCGGCAGATACGCTTTTTACGGAACAGGTTTTGCTGCTAACAATAATAATTGGGAAGGCGGAGCTTTATATTTAAATAAATGCTTGATCAGTGTTCGTAATGTAGACTCAATAACAATAAAACGCGGAACTAAAGTAATTGCACAAGATGTTTTTGATGATTGTCCCGGTCTTAAATCTGTAGTTATTCCCGGTAGCATTAAAAATATCGAGCCCAATTTGTTTGTAATTGAAGAGGGAAGATACATAAATGAAAACAGAGTTCTGGAAACAGTAGTAATAGAGGACGGAGTTGAAACTATAGGCGAAAGAGCGTTTTACTATTGCCGTAAACTTAAGTCAATTACAATTCCTGACAGTGTTACTTATATCGGCAAAGACGCTTTTACTATGACAGCACTTTCAGGCAACCTTGAGGATTATGAAGACGGAGTTCTGTATATCGGTAAGTGGTTGATTCGTGCAAGTACTGATTTATCAGGTGCATACGCAGTAAAACCCGGAACTTTAGGTATTGATGATGATGCATTCAAATCCTGTGAATTGCTTGAATCAATTACAATTCCTGACAGCGTTACAAGTATAGGCAGCGGAGTATTCATGTATTGTGACAGACTTGAAACAGTCACTCTCGGCAAAGGTGTTACAACTATTGGTGAAATGGCTTTTGATGGATGTAAAAGACTTAAAACAATTAATATCCCTGATAGTGTCACAACGATAGGTGCTTACGCATTCCGTAACTGCACAAGTCTTACTTCAGTCAATATTCCTGATGGTGTCACATATATAGGTGATGAGACGTTTAAAGGCTGCACAAGTCTTGTTTCAGTTGTGATCCCTGATAGTGTAACAAGTATTGGTGACTATTCGTTTAATAATTGCACAACTCTTACTACTGTAAAAATCCCTGACAAAGTTACAAGTATCGGTATTGATGCGTTCTATGGATGTACAGGTCTTACATCTGTTGTAATTGGTAAAGGTGTAACAGACATAAATTCACGTGCTTTTGGCTATTGTCCAAAGATTGAGAATGTATACTATACAGGTGATATGAAAACTTGGTGTAATATATCATTCGGATATATGTCAACACCGTTGCAATATGCAAAGAATTTCTATGTGAACAATGTTCTCCAAAAGGATGTTGTGATTCCTGATGGCGTAATAAATGTAAGTGAAGGCTTCTACGGTTACGCAAATCTTACATCAATTGTAATTCCTGACAGCGTTACAAGTATTAATAGTTACGCATTTTATAATTGCAAAAATCTTACATCTGTTGATATTCCTGACAAAGTTACAAGTATTGGTCGTGCTACATTTGCTTATTGTAGCAATCTTACCTCTGTTGTAATCGGCGAAGGAGTTACAGAAATATCTATGGAAGCATTTGAATATTGTTCAAACCTTACTTCAATTACAATTCCCGGTAGCTTGACACGGGTAGGTGAGGATGCGTTCAATTATTGTAAGCTGATTGAAAATGTATATTACACAGGTGACATTGCATCATGGTGTAATATTGATTTCAAAGCTGCTGACTCAAACCCACTCTATTATGCAAAAAATTTCTATATAAACAAAGTTTTTCAGAAAGATATTGTAATTCCCGGCACAGCTTCTGAAATTAAAGCTTATGCTTTCTATGCCTTTGATGGTTTGACATCAGTTAAAATTTCTGAGGGTGTTAAAAATATCGGTGATTATGCGTTCCATTATTGTCCGAATCTCACTTCAGTTACTTTTGATAAGTGTGATGCAACTATGGGAAGAGATGTATTTTCAAAATGTGCAAAGCTTACCTCTGTGGATTTCGGCAACCGTCTTCCTGAAACAGGTTGGTCATCCTTTGACAGTTGTACAGGACTTACTTCTGTTACAATTAATGAAGGCGTTAAAGTAATCAGCGGTTTTTCATTTAATGCTTGTTCAAAAATTACTGAAGTTACGATTCCTTCCAGTGTCACAAGCATAGAGAGTTATGCGTTCTATGGCTGTAACAGTCTCACTGATGTTTATTATAACGGAACTAAGGCTGAGTGGAATAAGATTGCAATTGACTATGAATATAATCCCAAATTGGATTTTGTTAATATCCATTTCCTTAATTTGACTTGTAGTCACAAATATACATCTTCAACCACAAAACAGCCTGATTGTGTAAATGAAGGTGAAATTACATACTCATGTTCACTTTGCGGTGATAATTACATTGAAAAAATTGTAGCACTCGGACATAAAAAAGGTGATTCAAAAATTGAAAACGAGGTTGCTGCAACCCCCACAAAAGAGGGCTCTTTCGACACAGTAGTTTACTGTACAGTTTGTAAAGCGGAACTCAGCCGTGAAACAACTGTTATTCCTGCTCTCGGTCATAAAGAGAGTAAGGCTGTAATTGAAAAAGAAGTTAAGTCTACATGTACAACAGATGGTTCTTATGACGAAGTAATTTATTGCACATGCTGTACTCCTAAATCAGAACTGAGTCGTAAAACAGTTGTAGTTCCGGCTTCCGGTCATACAGAAGCAGCTGCAATTGAAGAAAACAGAAAAGAAGCTACATGTACAGAAAAAGGCTCTTTTGAATCAGTTGTCTTTTGTTCTGTTTGTAAAATAGAACTGAGCCGTGAAACAAAGATAATTGCTGAAAAGGGTCACCGTTGGGGTGCTTGGGAAGTTACAACTGAACCAACTATGACAGAAAAAGGTGCTAAAATAAGAACCTGCACAGTTTGTAAGACGTCTGAAGAGGGTACTGTACCTGCAACAGGTATTACTGTAACTGTTACAGATTCAAATGGTGAGGTTGTTTATAAAATAATTAAAGCTGATGATATCGAGCCTGTTAAGTTTGAAGATCTTGCTAATGGTGAATACACAGTAACTATTGCAAGAGAAACTTATGCAAAGAGACAATATATGGCATCAGTAACAGACGGTAAACTTTCAGCAGAGTTAGAGTTGAATAGGATTGGTGACGTTAACGGTGACGGCAAAGTTAATACAATTGACGTTGCCCGTGCAAATTCTCATGCGAAGAGAGTTTCTTATCTTACAGATTATAATTTTGCATGTGCTGACGCAAACGGTGACGGTAAGTGTGACGTTTGTGA
>JAZRNJ010000331.1:0-4216 GCA_045648125.1 Acutalibacteraceae bacterium | reverse complement strand
AATGGCTGACGAGAAAAAAGTTCAGGACGAATTTTTGATGTTCAGAGATAAGCCAATGGTTCGCTGCGGAAATACCATTTATTACGGTGATATGAGAGACCCCTATGTAGTAATGCTTACAATTACTTCAACCAAACCTCTCGGCGATACAGAAGTTGCTGACAGAGTTGTTGTTCAGCTTCTTTCAACTGACCCCAACGCAAGTCTTAAAGAGCGTATCGTCAAGAAAAGCGAGAAAAAAGGTCTCTATACCGCACTTGACATCGGTGAAATCTGGCTCAAACGTGCTTTACAGGGTAAAGTAGAATAATTAAATTTAAAGCCTTCATTTACGGAGGGCTTTATTTTTTTATATTGCTTTTATAAATAAAAATGCGGAAGAAGTGAATTCAGTCAAACTTCTTCTGCTTTTTTCTTTCTTTTTTCTTGCATAAAAATTTCCATTATGATAAAATGACATTGTATAATTAATTGTGTATGCAATATTGACCGTATGCACTTTTAAGGAGGATGTAAGATGAAAAATACACTGAAAAAATTGTTATCCTTGTTCCTTGTTCTGACAATGACAATCGGCATCGCACCGTTGTCAGGCTTTGTAGGACTTGAATTGCCGGATTGGTTAAGTGTGAAAGCAAATGCTGAAACAGAAGATGAACTGCCGGATAATGCCGTTGACTATTCAAACCTTACTGTGAATCAGTACATGTCAAAGGTTTTATTAAACCACGACTATGTCGGTGCAGCAAACGGTTGGGATCCTACCAGTGAACCTGTTCCCAAAAAGCAACTCGCTTTTTATACGGATATTAACACTGCAAGTACATCAAAAATACTTGTTGATGCTTGTACGTCCAATAATGCTTTTATGGCTTCTGTTGCTTCTTGGGAATATCTTACATTTGATCCGTCAAATCTTTCTGAAAAATTACTTGATGAAAAAGGTTATTATACAGCTGTTATTTACAGCATACTTGATGTCTTGATGAAAGACCCTGATTATCTTGAAGCTGTAAATAATGATTTCGGTAATTTTGCTGTAGATACATATTCAATATCTATGGATGTTGCCGGAACATTTACTGATATTGATTTGAATAATTTAAATGCAAATTTATCTGACACAACCAAAAATAATTATATTGAAAATTTGGTTGATAAGACTATATTGGAATCAGAAAAAAGTTTTATTGATTATTTCGGTAAAGGTGTTTCTTTTGTAAAAAATTCTCTTAAAGTTGCCAATAATGTTAATGAAATAAATAAGATGTTGACTTCGTATATGATGCTGTCACATTTCGGTGAAACAGTTAGTAATGTTCTTTATGAAATGTATCAGAATTGTGATTCATCAAATGTACCTCTGAAAGCTGCATTACTTGAAACATATAATGTGTGTTCTGATAGTTTGAAAGCTGCTATTATCGGAACTGTCAACACAGGTGTTGAGGTTTTGAATTATGCTTTTTCTGAAATTGTAGGTTCTTTGTGGAAAGATTGTATAAGCGGAATAGCAGGTGGTTTTGTTGGAGGTTTACTTATTGGTCAGGCAATAGGTACTGCAATTACAAATTTCTGTTTCTCGACAGAACCTCTTATAGAACAATATTATGCTTTACGTGCTTGTTATGAAGTAGAAAACCTGATGGTTAAAACTGTTAATTCTTTAGGTTCAACTTTTAAAAATAATCAGAGCAAAGAAAATGCAAATAACTATATTAAATCAATTGAGTTTCTTTTTTCTGCCTTAAATTTAGGAAGTGATTATGTTCTTGAGTTTGCAGAAATTGCAAAGGAAAAAGGTATTGTCAATCAAATTAAGAATAATTTTGGTGAAAATCAGACTGTTGAGGAATACAGAAAAACAATATATTCAATCAAGTCATTGAGAAATGAAGCTAAAGAGTTTTTGACAAATATTGAAGGCTATATTTGGTATTTTGAACTCGATGCGCCAAGTCTTTATAAAGCACTTTTTGAGACGAAAAATACATCTACTAATTCACCCACGTATTCAAAAGATGTAGAGCCTGTCTGTGAAGAAATACAGATTATTCCTGAAAAGAAAAGTGCGGTTGTACTTACTTATAAGTTGAAAAAGGACAAAACAATTACAATCACAGGGTGTCACCCGTCATCCTATGGTACAGCAATAATTCCTTCAAAAATAGGTGGATTTACTGTAACTACAATTGCTTCCAAAGCTTTTGAAGATAATGTTAAAATTACAGGAGTAGAATTAAATGACGGTTTGAAAAGTATAGGTTTTGATGCCTTTAGAGGAACATCGATAACAAGTATAACAATTCCAAAAACAGTTGAAAGCATGCGTTATGAAGGTAGTCGATCAGCGTTTTATGGGGCAAATGAATTAAAAACAGTTGTGTTTGAGTACGGTAGATTAAGGGTACCAGTGTATGCTTTATATCAATGTGCATCAGTTGCAAATGTAGTAATACCTGATGGGATAACCGAGATTGGTGAAGGTGCATTTAGTGGTTGTACGGGAATAAAAGAAATTGAATTGCCGGAAAGTGTTATAAGTATAGAAGGAGAATCTTTTTCAAATTGCACAAGTTTGATAACTGTGAAAATACCAAAAAACGTTAGAGAAATTAAGAATAAGGCGTTTCTTGGATGCACAGAACTTAAAACTGTAGAATTAAACAAAGGACTTCAACATATGGAAAATCAAGTGTTTTCCGGAACGTCAATAACAAGTATTATGATTCCCCATACGGTAACATCATTGTATATGGCTCAAGGTTCTTCATCGTCATTCGGAGCATTTAACGGAGCAACAAAATTAGAAACAGTTACTTTTGGAGATGGAATGTTAAAGATACCAGATTACGCTTTGTATGGATGTGCATCAGTAGTGAATGTTGTAATTCCAGATAGCATAACAGAAATAGGGCAGTGGTCGTTTGGTAACTGTTCTAATCTGTCAAGCGTAACTCTAAATAACGGCTTAGAAAAAATTGATAGCTTTGCATTTTATGGTACATCAATTACGGAAGTAACCATTCCAAAAACAGTTACATATATGGGTTGCATTTTTAAATCAGCGTTTTGTGGAGCAAAGTTAAAAACAGTTGTTTTTGAAGATGGAATGTTAAAGATACCGGAATCGGCATTGGAAAGTACATCCGTTACAACTGTGGTAATTCCTGAAAGTGTAACTCGAATAGAAGACCGTGCATTTTATGGTTGTTCTAGGTTGGTGAATGTAAAGCTAAACAATGGCTTAATATCGATAGGAAGAGTAGCGTTTAGTGGTACATCAATAACGAGTATAACTATTCCTAAAACAGTTATAAAAATGGGATATGATACATCAGCGTTTCAAGGAGCAAATGAATTAAAAACAGTCATATTTGAAAGCGGTATGTTAACAATACCTGATCAAGCGTTGGAATACAACACATCCGTTACAAGTGTGATAATACCTGATGGGGTAACAGAAATAGGTGCGTATTCTTTTAGAGGTTGTACAGGATTAACAAGAATTACAATTCCAAGCAGTGTTACAAAAATTGGTAATAATGCTTTTAAGGGCTGTACGGGACTTAAAACAATCTACGCTGTCAAAAACACAGCAGGCTACAACTACGCTATAAATAACAACATCAATGTTGTTGAAATAGCTTGTCCCCATACCAATACGGAAACTGTTGTTGACAGTAAGGAATCCTGTACAGTTGACGGAGTAAGCAGAGTTATTTGTTCACTTTGCAAAGAGACTATTTCAATTGAAACAGTAAAGGCTTCAGGTCATGATTTCATATCAGAATTTATTATTTATAATGCAACCTGTACAGAGTCAGGGCTGAAACAAGGTATATGTTCAAAATGCGGTGATGTTGAAGATATAATAATTGAACCGCTCGGACATACACTCGGAGAATATGTTGAAACGAAAGCACCTACAGAAACAGAAAAAGGTGAAAAAAGAGCTAAGTGTATCAGATGTAGCTATTATGAAACTAAAGAAATCCCACCGACGTCTCATATTCATGGTGAGTGGATTGAAAAAACATCACCTACTTGCACAGAAAAAGGTGAAGAGATTTTCTATTGCTCTGAATGTGATGAGCTTATTGAAAAACGAGAAATTTCTGCACTTGGTCATGAATATGACATCAGTGAAACAATTTCTGAACCTACTTGTACAACTTCCGGAGAGATAATGTACACATGTTCTCGTTGCGGTGAT
>JAZRNJ010000330.1:0-2469 GCA_045648125.1 Acutalibacteraceae bacterium | reverse complement strand
GGCTTCAGCGGAATCAACCGTGAGAAGATTAAACAGGTTTATTCTTCAGCAGCCGTTAACTCAAAATTCGGCACTATTGCAGATG
This sequence comes from Acutalibacteraceae bacterium, assembly GCA_045648125.1. Classification (GTDB taxonomy): domain Bacteria; phylum Bacillota; class Clostridia; order Oscillospirales; family Acutalibacteraceae; genus SIG575. The sequence continues at coordinate 2,384 of JAZRNJ010000330.1, read as the reverse complement.
CGAATGGTACGCACGGTGTCGGTATCGGTGGTGTGGCAGGTATTGCATTTGATAATGTTCAGGAAGTTTATTCTTCAGGTTCAGTTTCTCATGGTTATACTGACCGTACTTTCAATGAAGGTAGCTATTACTACTACGGTGGTACAATCGGTTGTGATAATGCTACATGTACTTATTGTTATTATGACAGCTGGACAAATAACGACCCCAACCTTACATCAATCGGTAATAAAAATGATACTAAGGATGAAAAATCATATACAACCGAGGCACTTACAAGTGGTAAAAGACCTGAACAAGGTTCTTTCCCCGGTGATGTATGGGGATTCACTCCCAATGCTTATCCTTATCTGACAAAACTTCTTGATGAAAGCGTAAAGGATAACTACATCAAAACAAACGCTATTCTTTCAGTTGTTTGTGTTAACCCTGAACCCGATGATATTTTGGCAAAAACAAACAGGGGTGTCAGTCAGGCTCTTATTGTTCCTAGTGAATTTACGTATAGTGTTTATGATTCTGAGAATGACCAGATGTTAACTTATGCATATAAGTTGAAATGGTCAGGTGCAACACTTGACGGAAATCGTGCTGCTATTAACAGATCTAAGAACATTAATGAAACAGTTACAATTAAGGCATACGTAAGTGAATGTACAATTAACGGCGAAACACAAAAAGATGAAAATGGTAATATCATAAGTTACCAGGAATATGCAGATCGTGATTATGAACGTCTTTGTGCAAATATGCTTGGTACTTTTGAACGTCCCTATCTTATCGGTAATGCAGATGACCTTGCTCATGTAAATATGACTGAAGGTGTCTTTAATGATGCTCAGGCAAATGCACCTGAACTCTACGGTCAGTGGGCAACACCAATTGATGATATGGGTAATCCTCTTGATGCAGAAGGTAATGTTATAACCGAAAGTGGTGCAACATCAGGTATTGTTCATTACCAGCTTATGTCAAACGTTAATGCATCAACATTGACAAACGGCATTTCAAACGGTGAAGCAAGTTATGTTGTTAATGGTAACACCATCAACTATAACGGCTTCATGCTCAAGGGTAATGGTTATGCTATTACAAATGCAAAACCGTCAGGTTGCTTCTTTGATACTGTGAATGCAAATTCAACAATTACAAACATAATTTTTGATGGCTTCACATTTGAAAATGATGATTCAGCTCTTATCAATGTAAACAACGGTACTCTTCAGGATGTTTACGTAAGAGCAGAATTCAGTGGCAGCGAAAATGTTGCAGGTCTTGTACTTACAAATAATGGTACAATCGATGGCTGTGTAGTTGATGCTACAATTACAAATGCATCATCAGGCGTTGGTGTAATGGCAGTTGACAATGATGGTACAATCACCAACTCAGGTACTGCAGGTACACTCAAAACAGGTAAAGGTGTTGTTACAGACATTGGTGCATTTGTTGTAAATAACAACGGTGCAATCAAAAACTCATTCTCAATGGCAGATATTGATGTTCTTGCGGAGGGTGAATCTCCTAGTGTTACAAATGTTTCAGGCTTCGCTGTGAATAACGCAGGTACAATTGACAGTGTTTACACAAGGTCAGGTATAAGCTTTAAAGTAACTCCTGCAGATACAAACACTATTGCATCACTTGTTTCTAACATAACAAACGAAACGGATGCAGAACCTGTAACAAATTCTTACGCAGCAGCTTACCTCGGTTACTATTTCAAAGGTAGTGAGGATCTTGAAGCTCAGGATTCAATCCTCTTCGGTACAGTACCGGATGATATGGATAAACTTTCAAGTGTATTTGTTGATAAATCACTTGCAGGTACACATTCGAAAGATAGTTACAAGTACTCATCATCTCTTTCAAGCATCATGAGTATGGAATACATGCCGGGAACAATGATTAATGGCACAAACAACGAAGAAGGCTTTATAGCACATCCTGAAAAGGTTGTTCTTCCACAGCATGCGACAATCATTAATGCTGAAAATAATAGAGTTATTGATGCTTACAAGAACATTATCTATGTTGATAAGGATAATCCGACAGTTACTTATACTCTTGTTCTTAGTGAAGAAGAGGGAGCAGATGGTAAAAAAGTAAATGTTTATAAATTTATCTGCTCAGAAGACGGTCAATATTATCCTGCAGGTGATGCTAACAAGTCTGTATTGGAGATGGACGGAGAATCAGTAAAAGTTGCTGAGGGTAGACTCACAACGCTGTATGACTACTATCTTGGTGATAATGATCTTGCTGATGATGATCTTGGTAAGAAAACCATTATCAGAAATTATGATGTGCTTAAAGCATATTCAGAAATTTCTACGTTGGCAATCAAGACAGGTCAGAGTCAGTATATTGACAAACTTGCAAAC
>JAZRNJ010000329.1:0-2648 GCA_045648125.1 Acutalibacteraceae bacterium | reverse complement strand
GAATGAGAGCTGTTCAAAAGGTTTTTGAATATAAAAAGGAATTCGGACTACCTATTGCTGACCCCAAAAGAGAAGAAACAGTTGTGGAAAAGAATTCTGCTCTGATAGAAGATAACGTCATTAAAGAATATTATACAGAATATATTAAAAATCTAATGGCTGTTTCACGTGCATATCAGTACCGTATGCAGAGCGGACTGAAAGTAGCATACAGTGGAGTTGAGGGAGCTTTCGCACATATAGCAGCAGGGAGAATTTTTCCCGAAAGCAACAGAATTTCTTTCAGGGATTTCAAATCGGCTTACGATTCTGTTGTAAACGGTGAAACTGATGTTGCGGTGCTTCCCATAGAAAACAGTTATGCAGGTGAAGTAGGACAGACTATCGACCTTATCTTTTCGGGTGGACTTTTCATAAACGGAATTTATGAACTTGAAATTCATCAGAATCTTCTCGGTGTTCCCGGTTCAACTGTTGAAGATGTGAAAAAAGTAATAAGTCACCCTCAGGCACTCAGTCAGTGTAATGATTATATCAAACTCCGTGGCTTTGACATTGAGGAAGCAAATAACACAGCCGTAGCTGCACAAATGGTTTCGGAAACAAAGGATAAATCACTCGGTGCAATAGCAAGTGTTGAAACTGCAGAAATATACGGACTTAAAATTCTTGAAGCAAATATAAATAAGAGTGGCGAAAACACAACACGCTTTGCCGTTCTTTCAAGAGTAAGAGCTGAGTCACCAACTCTTTCAAATTCTGTGTTGATGTTTACAGTTAAGAATGAGGCAGGTTCTCTTGCGAAAGCAATAAGCATTATTGGAAAATACGGCTATAATATGACTGCTCTGAGAAGCAGACCTCTGAAAAAACATTCATGGCAGTATTATTTCTATATAGAAATTGATGGTACTACAGACACCGAAAATGGCCAAAAAATGATAGCTGATTTAAATAAGGTCTGTGACAAACTTAAAATAGCAGGAACTTTTTCACCACACAGCGAAATATAGTTCCTTAAAGCAAAGGTGAAATAAAATGATAGTAGATGTAAGTAAAAAAATCCTTATAGTAGGTCTCGGTCTTTTAGGTGGAAGTTACGCGAGGGTGCTTAAAAGATTCGGCTTTCATATAAGTGCAATAACAAAAGAACAAAGTTCAATAGATTATGCTCTCAGAGAAGGGTTTATAGATGTTGGTTCAACAGAACCTGATGAAAAGATAATAGGTGAAGCAGACATAGTTATCTTTGCACTGTATCCTCATGTTTTTGTAGAGTGGATTGAAAAGAATCAGAAACTTTTAAAAAGAGGTTCACTTATTACAGATGTAACAGGTGTTAAATGCAGTATAGTATATAAAATTCAGGAAATTCTCCGTGACGATGTAGAGTTTATTTCTGCACACCCGATGGCAGGACGTGAGGTTTCGGGAGTTGAGAACAGTACAGACCAAATGTTTATAGGTGCAAATTTTATTGTTACGCCTACCGATAAAAACACACCTCAGGCAATAAGTACCTGTATGGAATTGGGAAGATTATTGGGCTTTTCAAATGTAACAACTCTTTCTCCTGAAGAGCATGATGAGATGATAGGCTTCCTTTCTCAGCTGACTCACTGCATTGCTATTACACTTATGACCTGCAATGATAAGGAAAATATGGAAAAGTTTACGGGAGATTCATTCCGTGACCTTACACGAATTGCCCGTATAAACGACCTGATGTGGAGTGAACTTTTCATAGAAAACAAAACTGCACTTCTTGAACAGATGAATCTTTTTATAGACAAATTTAATGAGCTTAAATCAATGCTTGAAACTGAAAATGTTGATGGCATGAGAAAAATGATGCGTACTTCAACTGAACGCAGAGCTTTATTTGATAAAAAATAATTTTTGGAGGAAACAAAAATGAACATGAATTTCAAAAGAAAATTACCAATCCCCATGGATATAAAGGCACAATATCCTCTTACAAATGAACTTGAGGAAATGAAAGCAAAACGTGACAAAGAAATCAAAGATATTTTTGAAGGTAAAGATAACAGGTTTCTTCTGATTATAGGTCCCTGCTCTGCAGATAATGATGACAGTGTGCTGGACTACATATCAAGACTCAGAACCGTTCAGGACAAAGTTGCTGACAAAATCTTCATCATTCCCAGAATTTATACCAACAAACCTCGCACAACAGGTGACGGATACAAAGGAATGCTTCATCAGCCTGACCCTCATAAAGGGGAAGACATGTTAAAAGGTGTTGTTGCAATCAGAAATCTGCACATCAGAGCAATGCAGGAAACAGGTTTTACCTGTGCTGACGAAATGCTTTATCCTGAAAATCACAGATACCTTTCTGATATTCTGTCTTATGTTGCAATAGGTGCAAGGTCTGTTGAAAATCAGCAGCATCGTCTGACTGCAAGTGGGTTGGATATTCCTGTGGGTATGAAGAATCCTACTGCAGGAGATATTTCGGTTATGATGAACTCAATCACAGCAGGTCAGCATTCCCATACATTTATTTACAGAGGCTGGGAGGTTGAAAGTCACGGCAATCCGCTTACCCATGCAATCCTGAGAGGATATGTGAACAAGCACGGTCAGTCGATGCCAAACTATCATTATGAGGACCTTATCCATCT
>JAZRNJ010000328.1:0-4049 GCA_045648125.1 Acutalibacteraceae bacterium | reverse complement strand
GTCTCACCTGTCAGAACATTGAGACCTGAAGAAAAATCGACAGTTGTTTTTTCAATTACTGCAAAGGCATCCTTTGACTTTTCAAGTGCTACCTGTGATGCTTCAAGCACTTTATCGCTGACTTTAAAATTATAATACATTTTCAATTTCACTCCACATTTTATCGGGCATAAAACCCATTTTCATATACCATTTTTTTATTTTATCATTTTCGATAAAAACATAAATATTCTTATGTTTATTTTCTTTCAGTAAAGATTTGACAACATCTTCACCATAACCCTTACACCTGTATCTTTCATCTGTAACAACAGATGAAATTACGGCAGTATTTTCAGTTTCAAACAAAGAAAAAGCACCTGAAACAAGTTTGTCTTCCTCATAAACGCCGTAAAACTTTGCTGAATTATGCCTGAGTCTGTAAGACATATCAACAAACCATTCAGGAAAATCAAATTCAATCTTGAAGTTCTCTTTTATCAAGAAATACATATCCTTCAGATTCTCTGTGTAAAGTTGTTTTGCTTTACAAAAGTCATTGAACACACTATTCAATTTAAGGATATCTCCTGATGTTTTTTCACCAGCAAAATAAGAAACTATTGATTTGTCACAGAGGATTTTACTGAATCCTGTGACCTTCAGAAACTCATTTATTTCTTCACACACTGAATTATCAGAACAAGAAACAGTTACTATACTTCCTACTTTTGAAATAAGTGCATCTGTCTTTTCACCATTAAGACACACATAAAATAATGCATCATCAAAGGAAGACAATGTTTTAAAGTCGGAATAAATACGATAAAAGAAAACATCCTTTTCAAAAGAAGAGAAATCGTATTCTTCAAAGTTATCTATCAGTTTAATCATGGGCAAAAAGTTCAACAAGTTCAACAACAAGTTTTTTTACTTCATTAACATCATTTTTATTTATAACACATGATGGTGAGTGAAGATATCTGCAAGGAACGGAAACAGCAAGGCATTTAACACCATCAGCTGACTTATGAATCTGCCCTGCATTATTGCCACCTGCAACCATTGTTTTGGTCTGTGCTCTGATGTTCTTTTCTTTTGCCAAAGCCATAGCTTTTCTGTATAAATCTCTGGGATAAACAGTAGCTCTGTCCATAAAGGAAACTACTGCACCGTCTGAAAGAGAACAGACTTTTTTCTCACCTTCAAAACCACTGATATCAGAAGCAGTTGTACACTCAAGTGCAATTGCATAATCAGGTTTTACTCTGTTGGTTGCGGTAATTGCACCACGGCAGCCGACTTCTTCCTGAACCGTGAAAGTGAAAGTTACATCATATTCCATTTCACTGAGCAATAAATCAAGCATTACAGCACAACCTAATCTGTCATCAAGTGCTTTTGCCTTAACAAATTCATTATTTTTTCCGAACTCTGTATATTCGGAAACAAAAGTTACACTATCACCTAAAGACACATATTGTTCTGCTTCTTCACGCGATACAGCGCCGATATCAATACATAAATCTTCCATTTCAGGGATATTTTTTGACTTATCTTTCGGAACAAGGTGAATCGGTTTGATTCCGACAACACCTGTCAAGCCATTCACCTTTACAGTTCTGCCAAGCAAAACTTTTTCATTAATACCACCTACGTTATGGAATTTGAGAAAACCATCACTTGTGATATAAGAAACGATAAGCCCCACCTCATCCATGTGAGCATCAATCATAATCTTATTTTCAGGAACTGCTTTACCCTTTTTCTCTACAATAAGATTTCCTAAATTATCAATAATAAAAGAGCACGATTTTTCATCTTTGATTTTATTAATTATATAATTTCTTACATCCGCTTCTCTTGATGAAATGCCGTCAATCATAGATAAATCTTTTATAAATTCGAAAACTCTGTTCATTCAGCACTCCTCCATTCTGCAAGAAATATATTCAGCAATAAGTTTTGCTGTGTTTATAACATCTTCAATATCAATTATTTCAGCCTGAGTGTGCATATTTCTCTGAGGAATTGACAGAAGTCCCATCTTTACCCCTTCACCTGAAACGGCAATTGAATCAGCATTCGTGCCTGTTCTTGAACCCATTATTTCTTGTTGATAAAGAATTTTATTCATCTTTGCAACAGACACAAGTTTTTTGCTCATTTCATAATCAAGAGTTGAGGAAAATCCTATCATAGGACCTTTTGAAAGTTCACCACTTTCTTCAGCAGAAACACCCGGCTGAAGAGCAAAACTTACATCAACTGCTATTGCTTCATCTGCAGAGGCTTTGAAAGAAGATGTTTTAGCACCACTGCCTGTTGTTTCTTCGCAAACAGAAAAAACTACCGTCAGATTAGGTAACTTTCCTTTTTCTTTAAGAATTTTACAAGCAAGAAGTAACGATACAACACCTGCTCTGTCATCAAGTGCAGTGCCTGTAACACGTGAAGAAAGAAGTTTATTGAACTGAGGTTTCACAATGACCCTATCAGAAGGTGCAATATATTTTTCTGCTGTTTCTTTATCCATACCGATATCAATTACCATATCAGAAATGTCACACGCTTTGTTTTCACCTGATTTTTCGAGATGGGGAGGTATTGCAGAAACAACACCGAAAATCGGTTCTGTGCCATAAACAACAACTTCTGCAGCATCAAGAGTGCGTGCATCAATTCCACCGCAAGAGCCGACTTTAAGAAAGCCCTCATCAGTAATTGCTGTTACAACAAGACCGATTCTGTCAATATGCGCATCAAGGAGAAAATGAGTTCCGTCTGCATTATTTCTACCCAAAACATTCCCAAGTTTATCTATTGAAACATCCATAAATTCACCAAGTTTTTCAGCAGAAAACTTTGCAGCATCACTTTCATCACCCGGTGTTCCGTTTGCATAACACAAATTTTCAAGCAATTCCAAAACATAATCTGTGTACATGAAAATCTCACTTCTTTCAAAACAGTTTTTCAGATTATTATAACTCAAAATACAAAAAATATCAAGTTTATCAGATAAAAACATAAAGGACGGATTTTCATCCGCCCTTTTGTTAATTAAAACACAAATTTTACTTTGTATGTTTTGTATGAACCATCTGACTGAAGGAAGTTGATATTTGCTGTAACGCCGTCGGGGTTCTGTGATTTGTAGACATAATAACGTGTGTCATTTTCTGTCATAACACCCTCAACATCTGTGATTGTGTATTTTACAAGACACTCTTTGTTGAGACCTACACCTGTTGAACCTGCATTTGCTTTGACTTCGATATAATCTTCCCCGTCATTCTGATAGCTTACTGTACCTCTTACTGCTGTGAGATATGTAAGTGGGTCAGGGTCAGATGCAAGTCCCATGTCAAAGATGATTTTCTGTTCCTTCGTTGTTCCGTCAGGAAGTGTGAAAATAATTTTTGCAGTTACATTTGCAGGGTTATTTGTCATGTAGAACATAAGAGAACTCGGGTTGTTTGTAATCTTACCGTTTGCATCAACAATTTCAAAGGTTGCATCATTTGCCGTTGTCTTGTAAAGACCGACAGATTTCTGACCCTTTGTCATTTTGATACGGATTGTGCCATCAGCATCAAAAGTAACAGCACCTCTGATAGGTCTTAAACCTTTGGCTGCATTTACATAGGGATCCATTTCGTAAAGTTTGAATACCACTCTGTATGTTGACTGTGAGCCGTCTGCTTCAGTAACTGTAAGTCTGCCTTCGGGGTTGAAAGTATTCTGTGAGCCATAGAAAATGTAAAGTTTTTCCTGCTCTGTGAACATGCCTTCTGCACCGTCAAGCGTTGCAGTTGTACCATCAAGTGATGCTTTATAAACACCTACTGATGACTGACCTTCTACCATTTCAACGAGGATATATTCACCCTTAACGTCTTCGCCCATTGAAACTTTACCGCGGATAGGCTTAATCTTTGTTGTAGGATTAAAGGGAATTTCTCTTTCCATTTCATAAAGTTCAAATACTACAGTATATGTTTCAATTGTACCATCAGCATAAGTAACTTTCATTGTAGCAATCGGGTTAGTTGCATTCTGTGACTGAT
>JAZRNJ010000327.1:0-3671 GCA_045648125.1 Acutalibacteraceae bacterium | reverse complement strand
TGGACTCAAACGACCTTGAAAGAGAAAGAGGTATCACAATTCTTTCAAAGAATACTTCAATTCACTACAAGGACACAAAAATCAATATCGTTGACACTCCCGGACATGCTGACTTCGGTGGTGAAGTTGAACGTATACTTATGATGGTTGACGGTGTGCTTCTCCTTGTTGACGCTTTTGAGGGATGTATGCCTCAGACAAGATTTGTTCTCAAAAAAGCTCTCGGTCTTGAAAAGAAAGTAATTGTTGTTGTAAACAAAATTGACCGTCCGGGTGCACGTCCCGAAGAAGTAATCGACGAAGTGCTTGACCTTTTCATTGAACTTGGTGCAAATGAAGACCAGCTTGAATTCCCTGTTGTTTATGCATCTGCAAGAGAAGGCTATTCATCCCTTGACAGTTCAGTCCGTGAAGGTGACATGAGACCTCTTCTTGACTCTATCCTTGAAAATATCGAATGTCCCGAAGGTGACCTGAACGGTCCTTTGCAGGTTCTTTTTTCAAGCCTTGACTATGATGATTATATCGGCAGAATCGGTATCGGTCGAGTTGAACGCGGTTCACTTAAAAAAGGTTCAAACGTAGTTCTCTGCAAAACTGACGGCACTACTCAGAACGTTAAAATTGCAAGACTTTATCAGTTTGAAGGCCTTAAAAGAGTTGAGGTTGACTCAGCTGCAATGGGCGACCTTATCTGCGTTTCAGGTATTGACGGACTTAATATCGGTGAAACTATCTGTGCGCCCGATTGTGTAGAGCCACTCCCCTTCATAAAAATTGACGAACCCACAATTTCAATGAACTTTATTGTCAATGACAGCCCCTTTGCAGGCAGAGAAGGCAAGTTTGTTACTTCAAGAAACATCCGTGACAGACTTTATAAAGAAGTTGAAACAAACGTGAGCATGAGAGTTGAAGACACAGAAACAACCGACACCTTCAAAGTATCAGGCAGAGGTGAACTTCATCTTTCAATTCTTATTGAAACAATGCGTCGTGAGGGTTATGAATTCCAGGTTTCACGTCCTAAAGTTATCATGAAAGAAATTGACGGAGTGATGATGGAGCCTGTTGAACTGCTTATTGTTGAAGTTCCCGAAAACTACGTTGGTGCAGTTATTGAAAAATTAGGTTCACGTAAGGGTGAACTTGAAAACATGGGCACTCGTGACGGTGGAATGAGCCATCTTGAATTCAGAATTCCCTCAAGAGGTCTTATCGGCTACCGTTCAGAGTTTATGACTGATACAAACGGTAACGGTATCATGAATCAGCTTTTTGACGGTTATGTGCCTTACACAGGTGACATAAAAATGCGTGAACGCGGTTCAATTGTTGTTCACGAAACAGGTGAAAGCACAGGCTACGGTCTTTTCAACACTCAGTAAAGAGGCAGTCTTTTCATCGGTCCCGGTGTTGTAGTTTACGAAGGCATGATTGTAGGCGAATGTTCAAAGGATGAAGACATTGTCTGCAACGTATGTAAGAAGAAACAGATGACAAACACACGTGCTGCAGGTTCAGACGATGCTTTACGCCTTGTTCCTCATTCAGTGCTCAGCCTTGAACAGTCAATGGAGTTTATCAGCGATGATGAACTGCTTGAAATTACACCCAAATCTTTAAGACTCAGAAAACGTATTCTCTCTAAAGAACTGAGAATGAAAAAGAAATTCGGTGGCAAATAATCTGTAATTCCGGATTTTATTGTAAAAAAAGACCTTTTAAAGGAGGGTATTGTAAGTGACAGAAAGCAAAAAACTTCAGAAAGACACAGGTAAACTTGTTTCCACAAATGAGTTGATTTTCTTCCTCATGGGAACATTTTTCCTCACAACCATGACAGGTATGTGCGGTAGCTACAGACAAGCATACCTTATCAACATTCTCGGACTTGAATCAGGTCAGGTAAGTACAATCAACCTTGTATGTTCAATTGCAAGTTATTTCATTAACTTCTTCCTGATGATGAGAGTTGACAGACCGCCGAAAAAAGGAACGGCAAAATTCCTGCCCTTAGTCAGAAACTGGGCAATACCTTTCGGTCTTGTAGTTATACTTATGTATTACACACCACCTTTCATTGACAGAACAACTTCAATGATAGTTATCTGGTGTATATGTCTTCAGCTTATTTATAACACACTCAACGTTTTTGCAGGTGCGCTCAATAACGTTGCAGTTGTAATTTCACCTAACAGTGAAGAACGTGATACAGCACTTACTTTCAGAGGCATTGTAAACGCAGTAGGTAACTCAGCACCTCTCGTTGTTGTACTCGTTGCAGGTCTTATTACCGATAAAGAAGAATATCAGTATCTCGGCTCTGCAGTTGCATGTTCAATTGTTGCAGTAGTATTTATGCTCATTGCAACACGTAAAGTTAAGGAAAGAGTTGCTTACAGTGCAGAAAAACGCAACCCCTTCCTCGGCTACAGAGATGTTCTTAAAAACAAATATGCATGGATTGTTATTATCAGTGAATTCCTTAAAAACTTCCGTGGTGTTGCAAACTACATGGGCGTTTTCCTTGCAGCAGCGCTTCTCGGTTCTTCAAGCAAATTCATTCTTCTCGGACTTCCTACAGGTATCGGTACATTTGTAGGTATGCTTATTGTCAAAGCACTTCTCAAGAAGTTCAATTCAAAGCAGATTTACATAGCATCAGGTATTTATTCACTTATTGCAAACTCCGTTGCTTTTGCAGTTGGTGTGCAGTATTTCAAAACAGGAAATGCAGTTCTCCAGATAGTGTTTATTGCAACACTTTTCCTTATCGGTCTTCAGTTCGGTGCATCAAACCTTATCCCTGCAATGTTCCAGGCTGATATCCTTGAAGATATTGAAGTGAAAAGCCACAAACGTCTTGATGCAACTCTCGGTTTCGTATGCGGTATCGGTTCTACAATTTCAGGTACAATTGCAACAACTCTTGCACCACGTTTCCTTTACGGTGACGGTTCAATCATCGGCTACATTCAGCCCGTTGAAGGTGTTTATCCCGAGCAGGAATTCCAGACAAAGGTTATGCTCCTCTTCTTCTACACAATTATCCACGGTATTATGATGCTCCTTGCAGGTGTACCTTTCATTTTCTATCGCCTTACAGGCAAAAGAAAAGAAGAAGTTCATCAGGCAGCACTTGAATACAGAGAAAAAATGGAAGAGAATAAATAATCTGCTGATGTACTGATAAGCAGATTGTTGAAAAATATGGCAAAAAACATTTTGTAAAATAACAAAAAACTCTTTACAAATAATAATGAGTGTGGTATAATACACGAGCTTGAGTCCTTTTCTCGGAAAGTGGAGTAAACCACAGGGTAGTAAAGATAAACCCATACGGTGTTCACCTGCCTCTTCCTGGGATTTGAGATGATTGGCAAATATTTTAAATGAGGTGAAAGAAAATGACAAACGAAGAAAAAAAGGCTATAATGGCTGAGTATGCACTTCACGAAGGTGACACAGGTTCTCCCGAAGTTCAGATCGCTGTTCTCACAAAGAGAATCAACGACCTTAACGAGCACTTCAAAGTGCATCACAAGGACCACCACTCAAGAAGAGGTCTCCTCAAACTTGTTGGTCACAGAAGAAACCTTCTTGCATATCTTCAGAAGGTTGATATTGAACGTTACCGTTCAATCATCGCAAGACTCGGAATCCGTAAA
>JAZRNJ010000326.1:0-1551 GCA_045648125.1 Acutalibacteraceae bacterium | reverse complement strand
AGTTAGCCCGAAGTATTGAATGTGACGATGAAGAAAAAGAAATTCTCTCATCAGTTGCACTCCTTACACTCAAGCCTGTCATTTACGCTTGTAACATGGGCGAAGATGATTTCGTAAACGGAATTGAAAACAACGAATATTATGCAAAAGTGCTTGAGATTGCATCAGCAGAGGGTTCACAGGTTCTTCCTATCTGCGCTGAACTTGAGGCTGAAATCGCATCTCTTGACAAAGAAGAAAAGGAAATGTTCCTTTCAGACCTCGGCGTTGAAAAAGGTGGTCTTGATCTTCTTATTCAGAGAAGTTATGATTTGCTTGGTCTTATTTCTTACCTTACTGCAGGTGAACCTGAAGTACGTGCATGGACAATTAAAAAAGGTACTAAAGCTCCTCAGGCTGCAGGTAAAATTCACAGCGACTTTGAAAGAGGTTTCATCCGTGCAGAGGTTGTTTCTTTTGAAGACCTTATGGCCAACGGTTCAATGGCTGCATGTAAGGATAAAGGCTTAGTCAGAAGTGAAGGCAAGGAATATGTCATGAAAGACGGAGATATTGTTCTTTTCAGATTCAATGTATAATTGTTGACATTATTTTAAGATGTGATATAATATAATTAACTTAAAAAGAGAGGAATGTTTTAAACATGAAAAAATTTATAGCAATTCTTATGGCAGGTATCATGCTTCTTTCTTTTGCAGCTTGCGGTGGCAACGGTAATGAAGAAGAAACAAAAAAAGGAGAAACAACTGTAGCAGAAACTACAACTTCTCCCATGGTAAATGCTGAAACAAGATTTTCACACAAAGCAACAATGAAAGTATGGACTAAGGGCACAAGCGTTGATTATGAACAGGGTGCTACTAAAATTATGACAGCTACTGCAACTCTTAACGATAGTGTTCTTTATGATACGCTCAGAGTTTCAAAAGCAAAAGGTGATTTTGAAGCAATGAAAAACGCTTCTTGTGTTGAAATCAACTATGAAAAAGATCAGGTAGCAAGTTTCTCAGGTGAAAAAGTTACTTATGACCAGATTATCATTGCTACAAGCGGTAAAGTGAAACTCAACACAATTTTCTTCCTTAAAGATGGTGCCGTTGCAGGTGATGCAATTGAGGTTGAAGCAGCAGAAGGAAGAAAAACACTTTCTGAAAACATTTCAACTGCAGTTGAAGTTGTTGTTCACGAAGGTCACACTCACTAATCAGAAACAAAACATATTTCACGGCAGGTAATTTTACCTGCCGTTATCTTTAGGAGATATTATGGATTATAAACTTTGTCTCGGTACAGGAATGGGCTTTGATGTTCCGACAGAAGAACAGATAAGACTTATAAAAAAAGCAGGTTTTGACGGTTTCTTTGTGGATATGGAAAGTGTTGAAAATCTGATAAAATATGCCGGAATTGCTGAAGAAGAAAATCTTATCTTTCAGTCTGTTCATGCTCCTTTCGGCAAAATGCATATTGTATGGGAAGGTTCTGATGAAGAAGCAGAAGCAGTTATAAATGAACTCAAAAACTGTGTTGATGCGTGTGTGAAAATAGGTG
>JAZRNJ010000325.1:0-10075 GCA_045648125.1 Acutalibacteraceae bacterium | reverse complement strand
GTCTGTCATCAATAATCTTTGTAATCCATTCGGGGTCTACGAGGAACTGACGAGCAACACCGACACCGTCGATTTTACCGTCTTTAATTGCTTCAGCACCAACATCGGGATCCATACGGCCTGCACATACAACAGGAATGTCAACAAACTTTTTGATGTGAGCAACATCTTCAAGGTTACAGTTCTGAGGCATGTACATGGGGGGATGTGCCCAGTACCATGAGTCGTATGTACCGTTGTCAGCGTTAAGCATGTCGTAACCTGCATCCTGAAGGTATTTAGCAGCCTTTTCGGATTCTTCCATGTTACGGCCTACTTCTGTGTAGTCTTCACCGGGCATTGCACCTTCGCAGAAGCCCCTCATTTTTGATTCTACTGACTAACGGAGTGAAACGGGATAATCGTCACCGCATGACTCCTTGATTGCTTTAACTACTTCAAGAGCAAAGCGGTATCTGTTTTCAAAGCTTCCGCCGTATTCGTCAGTACGTTTGTTGAAGAATTCAATAGCAAACTGGTCAAGGAGATAACCTTCATGAACAGCGTGAACTTCAACACCGTCAACACCTGCATCACGGCAGAGTTTTGCAGTTTTTGCAAATGCTTCAATAATTTCATGAATCTGATGTTTTGTCATTTCAGGACAAATGATGTCAGGAGCCCAACGTGCAGGCTGAGGAGAGGGACAAGCAAGTTCATGTGATGTATCAATAATGGGTTTTACAATTGCACGTGTGATTTTATTTCTGTGAAGAGGTGCAACAAGTTCAGTGATAGCCCATGAACGGCCCATACCTGCAGTAAGCTGAACAAAGAGTTTAGCACCTGTCTTGTGGATTTCATCCATAAATTCTTTCAGCTCTTCGAACATCTTAGGGTTCTGCCAGAGCCATTTGCCCCAGAAAGTATCACGAAGGGGAGCGATACCGGGGATGATAAGACCAACGTTGTTTTTTGCTCTTTCGATAAAGAGCTTTGCAGCTTCCTTGTCAAAGTGGCAACCGCCAAGTTCAAACCAACCGAAAAGAGATGTACCGCCCATGGGACACATAACTATTCTGTTTTTGATTTCAACGTTACCGATTTTCCAAGGGGTAAATAATGCTTCGTATTTAGCATCCATTGAATAAACACTTCCTTTTCATTTTTTGAAAACAGATTTTCACAACTAATAGTATATAGAAAAGTTAAATTTTTGTCAATCCCTGAAACATTTTTTAATTTGACTTTTTGTGCAAAGATTTGTATACTTGATTTATATTTATAAACGGAGGAATAATAATGAATACTTGTTTTATTGCACACAGAGGTTACAGCGGATGCTTTCAGCAGAATACAGAGGAATCATTCCTTGAAGCTGTAAAGCACGGCTCAGGTGGTATTGAAACCGATGTCCGTTTCACAAAGGACGGTGTGCTTATTGTAAACCACAACGACACCGTTGAATATTTTGACGGAACAGAGCTTGTTCCTGAAGAAAGTACATACGAAGAACTGATTCAAAAACCCATAAAAAATGAACATACAGATACAGAACTTTATGTTTGTACGTTCGAGAGATATCTTGAAATTTGCCGTGACGGAAACATGGTTTGTTTCATTGAATTTAAAGGTAATTTCACAGATGAAATGATTAATAAAGCATTCACAATGGCAGGGGAGATTTACGACCTGAAAATGTGCTCACTTCAGTCTTTTGAATATGATAATCTGATAAGAACTCATAAGGCTTTCCCTGAACTGCAGATTATGTACACCTGCGGTGAAAGAGATGCAAATGTTGAAAAATGCCTTGAAGACAAATTTGATATTGACATGTATTACGGAAATATCGACGAAAAAACAGTTAAAGAATTCCATGATAAAGGACTTAAAGTTGCCCTCTGGACAGCCAACACAAAAGAGGCAATGGAGTTCTGCTATTCAATGAATGTAGACTACATCGAATCCGACTACTTCGCAAACGAGAAGTGTGAATGATAAATACTTGAGGTGATAAGATGCCCTATCTTTTTGTACATTTTAAAGAAAAAATAACTCCCGACGGAGAACAGGTCTATTTCGGCATAAGCCGTGACGGCTTGAATTGGGAGAAAGTAAATAACGGAAATCCCATTCTTACTGCAGAAAAAGGTGAAAAAGGTTGCCGTGATATTGAAGTTGTAAGACTTCACACAGGTGGTTTTATGATAATTACAACCGACCTCTGTGTGGCAAACCGTTATGACGAAAATCTTCAGCTTGACTGGTCGAATATAAACAGGACAGGCAGTAAGTGTCTCAGAATGTGGAAAACCGATGACCTTGTTAATTTTTCAGAAGAAAGGTTGGTTCATTTCGGAAGAGATGATTTCGGTTGCATGTGGGCACCTGAGGTTTTCTTTGATGAAGAAAATGAGGAATATCTTATTCATTGGGGTTCAACCGTGAAAGAAACAGATTACAAGCACATGTCGATTTATTGCTCACGTACAAAGGATTTTGAAACTTTTTCTGAACCTGAACTTTATTTTACAAAGGACAATGAAATTCTTGATTCGCATATTGTAAAGGTAGGAAATATATATCATCTTTTTTATAAGAATGCCCATAATCCGTCTATGAATATGCACAGCGTTTCTGAAAGTCTTTACGGACCGTTTATTCACGATGAAAAATTTGAAAAATATATGGATGAAGAAATAAGTAACCCCGGTTCTTATGAAGGTCCTACGACTTATGTTCTGCCTGACGGAAGATGGTGTCTGATGCTTGACTTCTTCGGATGTGAAAAAGAAAAAATGGGTTATGTTCCGTTTGTTTCATCTGAAAAAGGCAATATGAATTTTGAAAGAATGACAGAAGGCTTTTCTTTCCCTTACGGTTTCAAACACGGCAGAGTAATTGAAATTACAGATGAAGAGTATGGAAAATTAAAGGAATTTAATTTATAAACTATCATTGAACTTAGCTTTAAAACAAAAATGCAACAGAAGTTTTTCTTTAAACTTCTGTTGCGTTTTTTTTTATACTGCCGAGAACATAATTATAAATGCTTTTTTGCCTTCGGGAAGAGGCAACCTGATTCCGTCGTCCATTAATTCTTCACCGGTTAAAGTGTAAATATTTTCAGGTTCATCCACTGAATAAACTTTATATTCTGCATTTTTTGTAAGACCATTGAGCATGAGTGTATATTCAGTTTCTTTTACATTTTCACGCTTATATACAAGTGCCATACCTGACTTACCGTCAACTGATGAATACTGCATCGCAAGGATTTTTTCGTCATCATAAAGACCACATTCAAGAGGATAGAAATTGTCTGTCATCATTTCTCTCTGCTCTTTGTAATCACTGAAATATTCGCTGTAAATTGTGCCGAAAGTTTCGAGTGTCATGGGCATAATACTGCTTCGTGCAGAATATTCATCGTAATTATATTGCACTGTTCCCGAAACAGGTAACCAGAAAGAAAGTCCGTAGGTCTGTGCTTGTGTTGCTTCGAGGATGTTGTCATGCGGTACACAGTTATAGTCACTTCTCCACACAGGAACGCTTCTTCTTGTCATTTCAAGGTCAAGACGTCTTCCTCCTGCAGCACAGTTGTCAATTATAAGTCCGTCAATATTATCGGTAAGATAATCAAGGAATCTGTATTCGTTTGTAATATAATGGTTTTCAGTTATACCTTTCCTGCCACCATAATATTCTTTATCACCTGATTTCCAGAAATCTTCAGGGGAAATATTGAAATCCTGACGGTATAAAGAAACGCCGTTATCTTTCAGCGATTTTACAATAAGTTTGCAGAGGTAATCAACTGCTTCGTCATTTGCAAAATTGTAAAGGAGATTTTCATCGTCTCCGATATCAAGAAGCCATTGATTCTTTTCAATGTGTGACTTATAAATTTCAGAACCGACTCTTACTCTTTCAGGCTCATACCAGAGAACAAGACCGCAACCACGTTCTTTTCCGTAATCTGAAAGTTCTTTTATACCGTTGGGGTATCTGCTTTCATCAGGAATCCACGTACCTACGCTATCGTGCCATCCCTCATTGAATTTATACCAACCTGCATCCATCCAGAAATAGTCAACTTCTTCAAACACTCTCTTATCGAAAGTATTCATTGTATCCATAATCTGTTGTGAGGTATTTGTAGAAAGGGGACCTGCAATTTCCATCATGGTCATTGTATCAGGTATGTTTTCGGGATAAACTGAATCCGTAATCCATTTTCTGAAAACATTGAAGCCTTTCAGGGGATTTTCACTGTTATAAAAGGAAAGCGAAACAAGTGGTGAGCGTACTTCTTCTCCGGGCAGAAGATATGCCTTGAAATTTTCCTGACCTGCTTTTATATGTGTGTTGCCTGATATTTCATTCATTTCTGCTTTCCAGAAACCTGACCAGCCAATACCGAGAATAAGGTCACAATTTTCACCGGAAATATTGAAATACGGAAGATAATTGTCTGTTGACCTGCCCTCAATACTGTCAAAAACTGATGTAAAAGCAGTAAGCGGTTTCTTCATCATCGCAAAATCATATGGTTCATCATGGCTTCCTTTTGAATAGAAAACAGTTGTATCTCCTGTTTCAAAGGTTTTATCAATTGCATTGAAAGCACTGATTACGGGAGAATTTTCTCCTGAGTTATTTTTAATGAATACAGTCCATTCACATGTTGCATTTTCTTCATAAATTGTGGCTTCCACAGTTGCAACAAGACCACTTTTTTTATGAGTGAAAGTAACATAAGATGTTTTACCTTTTCTGTAAACAGCACCTTCTTCACTTTCTTCCGAAACAGAAACAGTCCAGTCATCAATGTTTTTGCTGAGTTTATTTCCGTCTGCTTTGAAGTCGAAAGGTAATTCTTTTACATCACTTTTTAAAAGAATATTTTCGTCATACCAATTACGGCATGTAAGTTTTTCGCCTTCTGTCAATGGTATTTCCTCTGCAGAAATGTTCTCAAAATTTATAACCTGATTATATGGTATCTGAGGAATAAAATCTGCATCAGTAAAAAGGGATGTAAAAAAGCTTGAAATAAAATATAAAATTACAGCAATAAATTCTTTCATTCGGATTCCTCCTTGCTTCTTTTTTAGTATACCAAGAGAGATTTTTACTGTCAATAAAAATGTTTGACTTTAATCCGTTATAAATGTATAATGTATCCGAAGGAGTTGATTTTGTATGAAGAAAACCATAAAATTCCTCTCAATTATTCTTTCGCTCGTTTTGTTGTTTTCTATGTTTTCTTTTCACGCCTTTGCTGATGAAGGAACGATTTATTATGTTGACAGCATAAACGGAAACGATGCAAATGACGGTACAAGTCCTGAAAAAGCATGGAAAACACTTATCCACGCTTCAAACAGAATATTTATGCCCGGTGATGAAATTCTCCTTAAAAAAGGAAGTTATTTCTTCGGAAACTTTTTTGCACGTGGTGATGGTACAGAAGAAAACCCCATTACTCTCGGCACTTACGGCGAAGGCGATATGCCTGTGCTTACCAATTCACCTGATGAGCCTCAGTATCATCCCGTTATCAGCATCCGTGATGTATCACACTGGGTTGTGAAGGATGTTGAAATCACTGCTCCCAACGGTACAGGCATTCTTATCTGCTTTGATAACCGTATGGTAGAGGACATCACCATTGACGGTGTAGTTATTCACGATGTGCAGAATTATGCATCTGACAACTATTATGGCAGCCAGAGAGCAGCTCTCAGAATGTTAGGTAACTGTGCTGCAGAATATGCTTGTCTTTCAGATATTCATATCAACAACTGCGAAATTTACGACTGCGGTTATGGTATTTTCACAGGTGGTCACTTTTATGCAGAAGATCCCAACTGCGATGCTCACCCATATAACAAAGACATCGTCGTTGAGAACTGCAGTATTTATAATCTTCACGATGACGGATTTATTCTCTCAGATACAGAAAGAATTGTGCTGAGGAATTCAAGCGTTATCAACACCTGCTTAAGCAGCGGTATTTATGCAACTGCTCCCACATGGACATGGGGTGTTACAAATGCACTTATTGAAAACTGCGAAATTGCAGGTGCAAAAAACATAAAAGACGGTATGGCATGTGACTTTGATGACCATACAGACAACAGTACATATCAGTACATCTACTCCCATGACAATGTAAGATTTATGTGGAACTGCGTCTACATTGAGGACCATTTTAACAATACAGTAAGATATTGCCTTTCTGTGAATGATAACATTACTTCAAATTGCGGAAGCAGGCAAGGTTTGCCTGAAGTAGGCTTCAAATTCTACAACAATACAATTGTAAACGGCAGTAACTATTGTTTCCGCAGATACGCAGACAGTTATATCTGCAACAATATTTTCAGTTTGTTACCCGGTCACAAAGTTGAGTTTAACAAAGAATATACAAATACTGTTTCGAATAACTGTTACTATGGTACTCTCCCCACAAGATTTGACAAAAACTCCTTCTGGGCTGACCCGCAGTTTGCAGGTGCTGACGAAACGGACAAAAACAGCTTCGTACTGAAAAAATGTTCTCCCTGCATAGGAAAAGGTATTCAGGTTGAAGAAGACATGGGTGAGCATGATTTCTACGGAAATAAACTTGATGACACTCACAACATCGGTTGTTATGAAGGTGACGGAATTGACCTACCCGAAACCCCATTTGACCTCTGTAAGGTTATAAAGAGAGCCTTCGAAGGTCTTTTCAGGTACATCATGAGCGCTTTTGAATAATAAAACTAAGGAGAAAACAAATGAGTAAAACTGCCTCCAGAAGAATTGACAGTATTCAGGCTATAAGATTTTTAGCAGCCTTATTCGTATCACTTTTTCATTTCGGATATATATCACCGGTTATTACGGGAAATACAATTTTTGATGTTAAGTTTTTTGTAAATTTATTCTTTTGTATCAGCGGATTTTTCGTGATGATGTCAACGGAAAAAATTGAAAAACGGAAACTTTTTTTAACAAGAAGATTTATCCGTCTTATGCCGCTTTACTGGGCATTGACATTCGTTACATTTACAGGTGCTCACATTCTGCCTGAGCTTTTAGGTTATGTGCCTGATTTTGAACAACTCGTGAAATCACTTTTCTGTATTCCTTTTTCAAGAGGTGCATTGAAAGCAGAATCAACTATCCGTCCTATTGTTGGTCTTGGTCATACACTTCAGATGGAAGTTGCTTTTTCAATTTTCTTTGCAATTGCAATGAGAATTTCCCACAAATACAGAGCCGTTATTGCATCTTCATTTGCAATTATTTTTGCTGTAATCGGCAGACTTGTTGATTTTGAAAACGTTTTTCTCAGATTTTATCTTTATGTAAATTGGAGCAGTTGGCTTTTCTTTGTAGTAGGTATTATCTGTTTCTACATCGTAAAGGAACTTTCAAAGAAAGAAATCTCAAACAAGTTTTTTGCAATATGGTCTGTGTCTGCTGTAATAATTCTCGGAGTTCCGCAGTTCTTATGGAACACAATAAAAACTTATGACCTTTCACCGTATGTGCAGATTTTAATGTGCCTTTTCTTCGTAATAGAGGTAATTCTCATTGACAGAAAAGGTTTCAGAACACCAAAACTTATTACAAAACTCGGTGACGCAAGTTTCTCTTACTACCTGATACACTATTACATCGTTTCTGTAGCAGAAAGATTTCTCCACATTAATTCTTTCTCAGCAAGAAATATCGTTCTTACGATTGTTGTAATTGTAATTTCATGGGTAGTGGCTTATATAAGTTGGTACATTATTGAAAACCAATTTGCAGGATGGTTGACAAAAAAACTTAACAAACTTGCTAAAGTATAAAAAGTTGCAGCAGAAGTTTAATAAAACTCTGCTGCTGTTTTTTATTGCTATTGTGTATCGTTTGTGTTATACTGAAACATATTGTTTTCGGAGGAAATCAAAATGGGAAAATTAAGTAATCTTAAGCCTGAAAAGGTTTTAAAATTTTTTGAGGAAATTTCTGCAATTCCACATGGCTCAGAGAATATGGAAAAAATTGCAGAATACTGCGTGTCCTTTGCTGAAGAGAGAGGTCTCAGATTTGTAAAAGACAACGCAAATAATGTTGTGATTTTCAAAGATGCTACTGAGGGTTATGAAAATTCAGGCGCAGTTATTCTTCAGGGACATCTTGATATGGTTTGTCAGAAAGAAGACGGAAGTGATTTTGACTTCCTTTCAGACGGACTTGATTTATATGTTGACGGAGATTTTGTCAGAGCAAGGGGTACAACTCTCGGTGCAGATAACGGCATTGCTGTGGCTATGGTACTTGCAATTCTTGATAGTGATAACCTTGCACATCCGCCTATTGAAGCAGTTTTCACAACCGATGAAGAAATCGGAATGGTGGGTGCACTTCAGCTTGATATGAGTTTACTCAAAGGCAGAAAAATGATTAACCTTGACGCAGAGGAAGACGGAATTCTTACAGTTTCATGTGCAGGTGGAAGTGATTTCCTTATGACAATTCTCGTTAAGCGTGAAGAGAGAACAGGTTCGGTTCTTGAAATTACTCTGAAAGGTCTCAAAGGCGGTCATTCTGGAGTTGAAATTCACGACGGCAGAGTGAACGCTGATATTCTTGCAGGCAGATTTTTAAATCACTTAAGCCGAAAAGTTTCTTTTGATTTGGTGAAAGTTGACGGCGGTGACAAAGGAAATGCAATTCCCAATATTAGCAGAATTTCTGTTGTGACAGATGATAAAGAAAACTTCATTCGTGAAAGTGAAAAATATCTTGAAATAATAAAGAAAGAAATATGTGAAAGAGAACCGACTTTTGAATATTCAGTTGATGACAAAGGCAAAAATAAAGTAAATGCACTTGATGATGAATGTAAAAAGAAAGTGATTTTTGCTCTGAACTTTGCACCGAATGGTGTTATAGACATGAGTAAAGAAATTGCGGGGCTTGTTGAAACTTCGCTGAATTTAGGTGTTCTTAAAACAGATGAAGAAAAGATTCTTCTTCATTTTGCTCTGAGAAGTAACAAAAAGTCAGCGCTTCTTTCTCTTGAAGAAAAACTCATAACATTTGCAGAATATCTTGATTGCGTTTATGAAACAGGGGGACATTATCCTCCATGGGAGTTTAATTCAAATTCATCTTTACAAGGGATTTATAAAGAGTGCTTTGTTGAAGAAAACGGCTATGAGCCTCGCTTTGAAGCAATTCATGCAGGACTTGAATGCGGTGTTTTTGCATCTGCACTTGAAAACCTTGATTGTGTTGCAATGGGACCGGCTTTGTGGGATGTTCATACGGTAAACGAAAAACTTTCCATATCATCTGCAGAAAGAACGTTCAACCTTGTTGTGAAAATGTTGGAAAAATGCAGATAATCTGCTTGTTTTGTTGCAATTTGTTAATATTTATGATATAATACCGTGAATAAAAAGTCGTGTAATGACGACGGATAGGAGAAAATATGGATAACAAAAATGAATTCAAACCGTATGTTCCTGCTTCAAAAGTTACCCCTGAAATTACAGTTGCATCTGTAGTTATGGGTATACTTCTTGCAGTTGTATTCGGTGCAGCAAATGCTTATCTGGGACTGAGAGTCGGTATGACAGTTTCTGCTTCAATTCCTGCTGCAGTTATTGCAATGGGTGTAATCAGAATTATCATGCGTAAAAACTCAATTCTTGAAAGCAACATCGTTCAGACAATCGGTTCAGCAGGTGAATCACTTGCAGCAGGTGCAATTTTTACATTGCCTGCACTTTTCCTTTGGGCAGCTGAAGGTAAAATGGAAAAACCCGGTATTCTTGAAATTACACTTATCGCTTTAATCGGTGGTCTTCTTGGTGTATTCTTCATGGTGCCTCTGAGAAACGCTCTTATCGTTAAAGAGCATGGTGTTCTTCCTTATCCCGAAGGAACAGCATGTGCAGAAGTTCTTCTTGCAGGTGAAAAAGGCGGCGCAAATGCATCAACTGTTTTTGCAGGTATGGGTTTTGCAGCACTTTTCAAGTTCATCATTGACGGACTTAAACTTGTTTCAGGTGAAATTTCAGCATCAGTAAAAGGCTTT
>JAZRNJ010000324.1:0-1423 GCA_045648125.1 Acutalibacteraceae bacterium | reverse complement strand
AGTGCTTCGATCTGTTCTTCTGAACCGTCAATCCAAACAACTTTGTCAGGTTTAACGAGTTCGATTTTCTCGTCGATCCATGAGAGGATACTTTTGTTGGTAGTAAGTGCTGCCATTATGTGTACTCCTTTCGCCAACTTAGGGGCTAAAAAATTATTAACATTGTACGTAATACAAATTACTCCATTGTACAGTAATAGTATACCTAAAACTTTCAGAAATTTCAATTACTAATTTGTTAATTTAATGTCAATTTTTGACAAATTTTCCGTTAATATTGACAATTGTCAATAGGCATTGTGGCGTAAGCGTTTAAATTCAGGTCTGCAAAAGTATTATTCTGTGCTTCATAGAAGCCTTGAGAACCTACCATTGCAGCATTGTCACCACAATATTTTAACTCAGGACAGTAAAGTTCCCAATTGTTTTTCTTGCAGAGTTCTTCCATGTCTTTTCTCAGCATTGAGTTTGCACTCACACCACCTGCAAGAACAACTTTTTTATGTCCGAGTTGTTTTACTGCCTTTTCCGTGTTTTCTGTAAGACAAGTTACAACTGCATTGAGAAAACTTGCACCAAGGTCAGGAAGGGGAAGTTCTTCACCTTTTTGTTTTGCATTGTGAATAAGGTTGATAACCGATGTTTTGAGACCTGAAAAACTGAAATCAAGCTCACTTCCCTCAACACGTGGACGTGGGAATTTATAAGCAAATCTGTCGCCGTCTTTTGCGATTTTGTCAAGGTTAAGACCACCGGGGTAATTAAGTCCCATTGTTCTTGCTGCTTTGTCAAGTGCTTCACCTGCAGCATCATCACGTGTTCTGCCTACAATTTCAAAGTCAGTATAGCTTTTTACGTTTATCATGTGAGTATGACCGCCTGAAACCACAAGGCAGAAGAATGGTGGTTCAAGTTCAGGGAAAGTAAGGTAATTTGCAGCAATATGAGAACGCAGATGATGCACGGGGATAAGAGGAAGTCCTGAAGAAAGGGAAAGACCCTTTGCGAAATTTACGCCAACAAGCAATGCACCGATAAGACCGGGAGCATAAGTTACTGCAATGGCATCAATGTCTTTTATTGTGCAGTCTGCCTCTTTCAGAGCATCTCCTACAACTGCCGAAATTGCTTCTGCGTGCATACGTGATGCGATTTCAGGTACAACACCACCAAAAACTATATGTTCTTTAACCTGTGAAGCAACAACGTTGGAAAGCACATGTCTTCCGTCTTCAACAACTGATGCTGCTGTTTCGTCACAAGATGATTCTATTGCGAGAATTTTCATTCTGATTCTCCTTTCAGGTATTTGTTGTATATGTAAGCATCTTCCGTAGGTGAGCGGTAGAAATTTTTTCTTTCGCCCATTTTACGGAAACCGAATTTTTCGTAAAGAGAAATTGCAGGTGTGTTGCTTTTTCTC
>JAZRNJ010000323.1:0-1361 GCA_045648125.1 Acutalibacteraceae bacterium | reverse complement strand
GGTTGTAACTGTCAGTTTGCTCTTGACCCTGAATCATTCCAATATGCTGTTATTGAGGTTAATCCCAGAGTTTCACGTTCATCTGCTCTTGCAAGTAAGGCTACAGGTTACCCAATTGCAAAAGTTACAACTAAGATTGCTCTTGGTTATACACTTGATGAAATTCAGAATGACATTACAAAGAAGACATGTGCTTGCTTTGAGCCTACAGTTGACTACCTTGTAGTTAAATTCCCCAAATGGCCTTTCGATAAATTTGTTAACTCAAGCAGAACACTCGGTACTCAGATGAAAGCAACCGGTGAAGTTATGTCAATTGGTACTTCATTTGAAATGGCTATCATGAAAGCAGTTCGTGGTGCTGAAATTTCAATGGACACTCTTAACACAAAACGTCTTGATGATGTAACAGATATTGAAGCAAAACTTCATGACATGGACGACATGAGAATGTTCACAATTTTCAAAGCACTCAAGAACGGCTTCTCTGTTGATAAAATCCATGAAATCACAAAAATTGATGAATGGTTCCTTTATAAACTTAAAAATCTTGCTGATTATGAGCTTATGCTCGAAAGCGGTGAACTTACCGACGATTACTATGAAAAAGGTAAGAAACTCGGTTATACAGATGCTGCAATTGAACGCCTTTCAGGTGTTAATGTAATGGAAAGCAAGAAAGCAGTTTACAAGATGGTTGACACTTGTGCTGCAGAATTCAAAGCAGAAACACCTTATTTCTATTCAACATTTGATAACCATTGTGAAAGCCGTGCATTTAAGAGAAGCGGCAAAGATGTTATCATGGTTCTTGGTTCAGGTCCTATCAGAATCGGTCAGGGTATTGAGTTCGACTATTCTTCAGTTCACTGTGTATGGTCACTTACAGAACTTGGTTATGAAGTTGTTATCATCAACAATAACCCGGAAACTGTTTCAACTGACTTCGACACAGCAGACAGACTTTACTTTGAACCTCTCACAGAAGAAGACGTAATGAACGTTATTGAGGTTGAAAAACCTATCGGCGTTGTTGTTGCATTCGGTGGTCAGACTGCTATTAAACTTACAAAATTCCTTGATGAACAGGGAATTCAGATTCTTGGTACATCTGCTCAGGGTATTGATATTGCTGAAGACAGAGAAAAATTTGATGCTCTTCTTGAAAAATTCGGAATCAGACGTCCTCAGGGCAGAACAATCATGAACACAGATGACGCTCTTAAGGCAGCAGAAGAACTTGAATATCCTGTTCTCCTCAGACCCTCATACGTTATCGGTGGTCAGAATATGCAGATTTGTTATACTCCTGATGATATCAGACAGTATATGCAGATTATTCTTGAACAGAAAATTGAAAA
>JAZRNJ010000322.1:0-15055 GCA_045648125.1 Acutalibacteraceae bacterium | reverse complement strand
GTTGAGAGGGGAGAAAGCTTTTCTTTTCCCTCACACATCCATTATCATTTTGAAATAATTATGCTGACCGAAGGTGAAATGACTGTTAACGTAAGTGGTAATGAATATACTCTCACACCCGGTAAAGCAATTCTTGTGTTTCCTAATCAGATTCATTCACTTACTACAAAGAATTACAGCAAACATATTCTCTGCATATTTACGCCGAAACTTGTTAATCAGTTTTTCAAATCAAAGCAACGTACACTACCTGAAAAGAATATTTTTGAAATTCCCTCATATTGTACGGAAATGTTGACAAAATCTGACGAAAAAGACAATCTGAGTAAAGTAAAAGGAATGTTATATATGCTCTGCGGTATTTTTGATGAGCAGATATCTTTTGTAGAGGGAAAACTTGAGGAAGAGAGTCAGTTGCTTTACAAAATTTTTGCTTTTATTGACAGCCACTATCAGGATGATTGTTCCCTTGAATTACTTGCGAATGAAATGTCATACAGTTATGCATATATTTCAAAATACTTCAAAAAGGCAGTAGGTATGTCTTATAACAGTTATGTGAATTATTACAGAATAAGTGAAGTTTGCTACCGACTCGATAATACAGAAAACAGCATACTTGAAATAAGTGATGAATGCGGTTTCAAGAGTCTGAGGTCAATGAACAGAAATTTTAAAAAGCAGATGTTGATTACTCCTGCTGAATACAGAAAAAGAGCCGTTATGTAAAACGGCTCTTGATTTTATTTCATAAATTCGGTTGATTTTTTTAGTGCTTCTACGGAGAAAGAGGGGATTCTGCCTAAATGGTCAGGACCTATGTTCAGAAGATAGTTTACACCTAAAGAATTTAGTCTCTGCCTTCTTTCTGCAATTTCTTCTGCAGTTATCCAATTCTGGTCGTAGTATTTATATCCCCAACTTGAGTTGAGTGTACCTGCAGTTTCGTAAAGACCGTATGGAGAATATTTGAAACCGTCAAGGCTGTTAGGGTCTGAATTGTCAGTAGGCTTAAATTCTGTGGGATATTCGTTATCACCTAAAGAAACGTAATCATAAGCACCGTTCCCGATTCTTGAATTTATAAGACAGTCAGGCTGATATTCTTTAACAAGATGATTCAGTTCAAGGCTCTGTTCTTTGGTAATTGTGTGAGGAACATCAAACCAGATAAGGCAAAGGTCGCCGTATTTTGTCAGGATTTCTTTTACCTGAGGTTTGATTTTTTCTTCAAAGCAGATAGAAAAATCTTTTTTGCTTCTGTCAGGGAAATCCCAGCTGTTATCCCATGAAACACCTGAACAACCGGCTTCGTTATCATAACCGCCACCATGAGGGTGATGCCAGTCAAGCTCCTGAGAATAATAAAGACCGAATTTTAAACCGTGCTTGTAACAAGCTTCACCGAGTTCAGCTACAACATCTCTGCCAAAAGGTGTTGCGTCAACAATGTTATATTTATCTGCTTCACTTTTGAACATGGCAAAACCATCATGGTGCTTTGAGGTGAAAACAAAATATTTCATTCCACAGTCTTTGGCAAGTTTTATCCATTCATCAGCGTTGAAATAAATGGGGTTGAAAATTTTTGCATAGTTTTCATATTCCTTGTTAGGAATAGCCATAAAACTCTGAATCCATTCAGCATAATCGCGTACACGTCTGCCTTTATATTCACCACCGAGAATTGAATACAATCCCCAATGGGCCATCATACCATATTCTGCTTCTTTGAACCATTGTCTGTTGTCCATAAAAATTCACTTCTTTCGTTAGTGTGTGCTTCAATTGTAACAGTTTGAAAGAAAATTTACAATACATAACCTTAATTATGTTGACTTTTATTTGTTATATTGATAAAATTTAGAAGAAAGGGTGATGTAAATGAAAGTTATGTATACTGCTCATACAGGTTGTATGGGAACAAAAGCAAACTCAATTGAATCAATTGAAGCAGGTTATGAAAACGGTGCGTCAATTGTTGAGTTTGACTTGAATTACGATAAAAACGGAGAACCTGTTTTGAGTCATGATGCTCCGAAAGGAAATGAAGTTACTCTTGATGAAGCATTCGGAAAAGTGGCTTCTTATGAAAATCTCAGAGTAAATGTAGATGTAAAAGATGATACATATCTTGAAAAAGTAAAACCACTTGCTCAAGAATACGGTGTAGAAGACAGAATTTTCTTTACCGGTATCCATGATGGCTTTGTTGCAAAAGCAAAAACAACAGGTGTTGAATACTATCTCAATGTGAAAGTGGATGAAAAGAGAAAACAAACAGATGAATACCTGTTATCACTCGTGAAAAAAGTGAAAGATGCAGGCGCAATAGGCATAAATTTTAATCATCGTAATGCAACAAAAAAATTGGTGAAAATATTCCACGAAAACGGACTTCTTGTTTCAATATGGACGGTTGACAGAAAAATGAAGATGAGAAAGATATTATCCATGTCACCTGATAACATAACAACACGTAAACCCGACAAACTCAGAAAAATCATTAAATAATTATTGTTGATTTGGTCCGGCTCCTTTTAATTAAAGGGAGCCGGACTTGAGTAAATACAAGGATAACAACAAAAAGACAAGTTTAGTGACAGTTGAATTATAGATAACCTCTAAAAACTGCCAATAAACTTTTTCTTGACAAATTATTTTCTTACTATATAATTGTATTATTGTTTTTTGAAGGGGGATTTTTAATGGAGTCAGAGAAAGCACTTTTGCATCTCAGTCAAGCGATATCCATTCCTACAATTTCAAATCTTGATGAAAGTCTTACTGATTGGTCTCAGTTCGAAAAATTTCATAATTTTCTTGAAGAAACTTATCCTTTAATACATAAAAATCTGAATAGAGAAAAAGTTCACAAAGCATCACTGCTTTACCGTTGGAAAGGCAAAAACTCTTGTCTTAAACCTTTCGCAATGCTTGGTCATATTGATGTTGTTCCTGTGCCTGAAGAAACAAGGAATGAATGGAAATTTCCTCCTTTTTCAGGCAAACATGATGAAGAATATATTTACGGCAGAGATGCAAATGACATGAAAAACTGTGTCGTTGCACTTATGGAAGCAGTTGAAACTCTTCTTGAAGAAGGTTTTCAACCTGAACGTGATGTTTATCTTTGTTTCGGTCACAATGAAGAAGTTCTTTGTGGTGAAGGTTCCGGTGCAGGTGCAATTGCAGACCTTCTTAAAAGTCGTGGTGTACAACTTGAGTTTGTCTATGATGAAGGCGGAGCAATAATGGACGACAACCTTTTCGGTCTTAAAAATCCTGCAGCTATGGTGGGACTTGCAGAAAAAGGTTATGCAGATCTGAAACTGAGTATTTCAAATAACGGTGGTCATGCCGCAGAACCCTCAGACAGAACTGCTTTGGGTGACCTTTCAAGGCTTATTTGTGAAATTGAAAAACATCAGATGCCATGCCGACTTATCGGTACGGTTAAAGGAACGCTTAGAGAACTTGGGAAAAATTCTGAGGGAGTTCTCAGTGTTGCTCTGAAAGCACTCAGTATCACAAAACCTCTTGTTATGAAAATTCTCAAAACATACCGTATGACTCACGCTATGATGCACACAACGATTGTTCCCACAATCTGCCGTGCAGGTACTGCTGTGAATGTTCTTCCTCAAAAAGTTGAAGCAATGCTTAATATCCGACTTCTTCCCGGAGATACGGTAGAAGATGTTGAAAAACATATCAGAAAATTAGCAAAAAGGGTAGGTGTACTTGATGAACTGACTCTTGAATTTACAACAGTCAGTCCTGCACCGTCTGAAACTTCTGCAAACTCTGAAACATATAAAATTATTGAAAAAACGATGAAAGAAGTTGACCCTGAAATTGTAACCATTCCTTATCTTGTAACAGGTGCAACAGACAGCCGTGAATACAGAAACGTTGCAGATGAAATTTACAGAATTTATCCTTTTAAAATCACAGGTGACGAACTTGACAGTATGCACGGAATAGATGAAAGACTCCGTATCGGCAGTTTTATTTCAGGTATTGAATATTTTATTAAGTTTATAAAAACTCAGGCAGAAAGGAGTGTTTAAGAGATGTCTAATTCTTCAGGTGATCTTAAAATCGGTACAAAATCGTTTATTTCGACAGTTGCTATTCTGTTGGGACTTATGATTTTTGCAGGTATACTTACTCAGGTTTTACCGCAGGGAAGTTTTGAAAGAGTTATTGATGATAACGGCTATGAAATGGTGGTTGAGGGTTCGTATACTCTTAAAGAAAATGCAGAGAAACTTCCTGTATGGCGATGGTTTACTGCGCCTTTTGAATTGTTCGGAGATTCTCAGTCACTTACTGCAATTGTGATTATCGTATTTATTATCCTTGTAGGCGGTACGTTTTCGATTCTTGAAAAAGCAGATGTTTTTCGGTATCTTATTGCATCCACAATAAAAAAATTCGGAAATAAAAAATATCTTCTTCTTTGCATTGTAACACTTCTTTGTATGATTCTCGGCTCAACAATGGGACTTCTTGAAGAAACAGTTCCGTTAGTGCCCATACTTGTTCTTTTGTCACTTGCTTTTGGTTGGGATACGCTTACAGGTCTCGGAATGAGTATTATGGCAGTAGGCTTTGGATTTGCAGCGGGTACTTTCAATCCCTTTACTGTTGTCGTAGCACAAAAACTTGCAGATGTTCCTCTTTTTTCAGGACTCTCAATGCGAGTAATTGCTTTCGTTCTGATTTATACTCTTACTTGTATTTTCCTCGTAAGACATGCAAAAAAAGTTGAGAAAAATCCTGAAAAGTCATTTACTTTTGCTAATGACGAAGAAAAAAGAAAAAATCTTCAGACAGAAGATAATTCACTTTTACTTCAGAATAAAAATGTATCACGTGCAGCAGTTACGTTCGGACTTTCAATGGTTCTTATTCTCTGCTATGTTGTAACAGCACTTGCAGTTCCTGCACTTTCCGATTACACAATGGTTGTTATGGCTGTTATAATAACTCTTGCCGGTATTATTGCAGGCAGAATTTCAAAATACAAAGAAAAAGGAATGGCGAAAGATTTCCTCAGCGGTATGCTTAGTATGGCTCCCGGAGCAGTGCTTATCATTCTTTCAATGTCTGTTCGTTTCATCATTGAAAAGGGCGGAATAATGGACACAATCCTTAACTGGGCATATACAATGATGAAAGACCTGTCACCTATAGCGGCAATCCTTATTGTATATCTTATAGTTCTTATCATTCAGTTCTTTATTTCAGGTGCAGCATCAAAGGCATTTCTTATTATGCCTCTTATTGTGCCTCTTGCAGATATGATAGGTCTTACACGACAGAGTATAGTTCTTGCTTTCTGTTTTGGTGACGGATTTACAAATGTGTTCTTCCCAACCAATGCACTTCTCCTTATTGTGCTGGGACTTGTTTCGGTTCCTTATTCAAAATGGTTCCGCTGGACATGGAAATTGCAGACTGTGATTCTCGCAATTACATCTGTTTTGCTTCTTATCGCAGTAAAAATAGGATATTAATACTAAAAATAAGTGAGAAAACTCAACTCTCACTTATTTTTATTTTTTTGTATTGCTTTTATCAGAATTAAATGTTATAATTTACCTGTTAAGTTATTTTGCAGAAAGGCAGTGAAAAAACATGAACAAAAAATTCAAAAAAGTAATTGCAATTGTACTGTGTTCGGTGATGCTCATTTCTCCCGTTACAGCTTTTGCAGCAGATGGCTCAGGCTCATCATTCAAAGCAGATTTTGCAGCATTTGTCACAGACACTCTCAACTCTATCGTTGATGGTCTTCTTGATGGCATTTCTTCAATTCTTCCTGCTACAGTTAAAATCAAGGACCCCTCAACTCATAAGAGTGACAACTTCCTTGCAGGTACATCAACTTTCATTGATGAACCCAAAGAAGGTGCAAGATGGTCTCTCGGCTATGCATCTGCATCAATACTTCCTGACGATTTTAAAGATGGTAAGTATTATAAGGGTGGATATGATATCAACCTTAAACTTTCAGAATGTGCTGACGACCTTAAAGTAAGACTTATTGCTCTTGATGACGGTTCAGGCAGAGGTATTTCAATTCTTGCAGCAGTTGACTGTCTCGGTCTTGCAAATGATGATGTAAGAAACATCAGAAAAGCAGTAATTGAAGCACTTGGTAATGATGTAAAAGTTAACAGCATCAATGTTTCAGCAACACATGTTCACAGTGGTATTGATACTCAGGGTATTTATACAGACACATTCGGTCACGTATTCCAGAACCTTTTCTCAGCAATTGTTGGTCTTGATTGGCTCTGTGATCCTGTAGATACAAAGCTTCTCAAAACAATCGCTGATCAGACTGCAGCATGTGCAAAAGAAGCAGTTGCAGGTATGAAAACAGGTACACTTACATATTCAAAAACAAGCATTGGTGATTATGTACGCGACCGTACAAATCCCAAACTTATGATTGATGATATGTATCGCATTATGTTTACACCCGATGACGGTTCAAAGGGTACTATCCTTGCAAACTTCGGTTGCCATCCCGAAACAGTAGGTTACGGCACACAGATTATCACATCTGACTTTGTTTATTACACCGAAGAAGTTATTAATAAAGCAGGTTTCAACTTCATCTATATTCAGGGTGCAGTTGGTACATACACAGAAGATCAGCACTATTCAAATGACGGGCTTGATCTTGACAGACTTGAGTCAACAATCCGTTACGGTGAAGAAATCGGCTACATCCTTCTTGCAATCGGTATGACTGAAGAAGAAATTCTTGCATCAGGAATCATTGATGAAGAAAGAGAAAATAAAGCTGTAGGTACAGAGGGTTACACACCTTGGTATGAAGGCGGTTTTGAAGCAGAAGTTAAAGAAATTGAGCCTATCCTCAACGTTAAACTTGTCGAGTATCTTGCTCCTGTTGAAAATGGTGTTTACATTGCATTCGGTAAGCTTTCACTTGCAAACAATGTAATGTATCAGACTGAAGACGGCAGTATTGTAGCATCAACAGAAGTTGGTTACATGGAACTTGGTAAAGACCTTAAGATTATCCTTTGCCCTGGTGAAACTTATGCAGAAATCATCCTCGGTGGCGGTAACATGGATGGTTTCGTATTCAAGAGTGCTTATGAAATTATGGCAGATGAAGGCGACGAAATTCTCGTATTTGACCTTGTAAATGATGCTCTCGGTTATATTATGACAGATAACGATTTCGTATATCTCCGTCTTGAATATGATGCAGAAAGTGATGAAATGTCATTCTGTGACAGCTGGGGTCTCACATCAATCGGTGGTCACGCAGCTTCAGACATCTACGGTGAAATCTATAAACTTTACTATTCAGTAAGATAATTTATCATAACAGCAGAGTGTAAAAGCTCTGCTGTTTTTCTGTATAATATTAAAATTTTGTGTAAATGCTATTGCACTTTTACATTTGTTCTGTGAAATATTAAAACCGGTAAAATAACAGACATTATATGTTTTTAAGCAAATAATGTCTGTTATTGCTTTTGTCATAATTCAAATTGATTTAACATATTTATTACAAAGAATTTATAAAGGAGTTTGAATTATGGAACTGAAACTAAAAAAAGAAATTTTCAGAATTGCAGAACTTATGTTTGAAAATACTTCAGAACAGTCTGTTGACGGAGATATTACTTTACCTGATTATTGTCCCGATATCAAGCGTATTCTGAAATGCATTGTTACACCTTGCGTGATTTCTGAACAATGTGTAGGAGATAGGGTAACCATTGATGCAAACGCACTTGTTCAGGTTGTGTATGTTGATGACAATAACAATATATTTTGCTATGATAAAACTTTTCCTTTTTCTAAAAATATTGAGACCGGAAAACAAATTGACAATCCTGTTCTTGAAGTGCGTATGAAAACTGCTTATGCTAACACACGAGCTGTTTCTCAGAGAAGAATCGATATTCATTCATCTGTGGCAATTTCAGTTTCAATTACAGGTAAAAAAGAAATTGAAATTATGACTGATGCAGAAAACTGTGGTATTCAATTACTTAAAAATTTTAACTCAGCCTCAGATTTTATCGGTCAGACAGTAAAAACATTCACTTTAAATGAAGTGATGGAAATTTCAAAATCAAAAACACCTGTCAGACAGATTATAAGACAAAAAGCCGTTCCTGTTATCACAGAAGTGAAAGTAATTGCAAACAAACTACTTTTAAAAGGTGAGGTTTCAGTTTTTGTTCTTTATTGTGCTGACACAAAAGAAGGAGGCTATGAATGTTTTGAAAACTCACTGCCGATAAGCCAGATAATTGAACTTGACGGCATTAATGAAAACACAGATTATTCAGTCAGAACATCAATATCGTCAGTAAATATTTTACCTAAATCAAATTCGACCGGTGAGAAAAAGCTTTTTGACGTTACAGTGAATGTATGTGCAGTTGTAAAAGCCGATAAAAAAGTTGATTTTCCTTTGCCTTGTGACTGTTATTCTACTCTTTATAACGTAAACAGTGAAAAGAAATTGATTACATTCGATAAGATTTTTAATAAAAGCGATGATCTGATAATGGTTAAAAAAACGGAAGATTTTTCAAATACATCAATCGGTGAAATTATTAATGTCTGGTGCGATGATGTTGTTACCACATATTCATGCACCGGTGATGAACTGAAAATTATTGGCAGTACCAATGTGTCAATTCTCGGGAAAGACAGTGAAGGTCAGCCATTCTATGCTGAAAGAACAATTACTTTTGAAAAAAATAAGAATCCTGAAGGTGGTTGTAAAGATATTATATGCATGGCAGACGGCGTTGTAAGTGCAATTGGTTTTGTACTTGTCGATACAAATAAAATTGATTTGCGTGTTGAAATAAGGCTTAATACTACTGTTTCAAAAAGAAGCACCTCAGAAATTATTACCGATATTTCATGTGATAAAGAATTGAAAGAAAAGAAATGTTCTGCTTTGACTGTGTATTTTACAGAGGCTGGCGAAGTGCTTTGGAATATTGCTCGGAAATATAACACAACTGTAGATGCGATTATTTCCGAAAATGATATTAAAAATGATAATTTTTCAGAAAAATGTATGTTGCTTATTCCCCGTGTATAAAATACTGTTGAACAGTTTGTGAAAATATCAGGAAATTCTTGACTTTTATTCAAAAATTTGCTATTATACTTTTCGTTATAGGGGAGTAGCTTTGAAAATTCACTGTCAACAATCGCCCAAAACGGCTGGCAGATGAACCTATCTCAGGAAGCAAGACCTTTAACAGAGCACACACTCTGTTAAAGGTCTTTTTTATACCATATTTTAAGATAACTGAAATATGAAAGGAAGGTCAAAAAATGAAGTATTATCTTCAGGAAATCGGTGAAGTATTTAAAAATATTTCATCAACAGAAAACGGTCTTTCAACTGCAGAAGCAGAAAAAAGACTGGAAGCAAACGGCAAAAATAAGTTAAAAGAAGGCAAGAAAAAGACCATGTTCCAGCGTGTTCTTGAACAGCTTTCTGACCCCATGATTATCATTCTTATTGTTGCTGCTGTTATTTCAGCTGTTACAGAATGGGTTGAACATGGTTTCGGTTTCCCCACAGATACTGTTATTATTCTTGTTGTTGTTGTGATTAACACAGTTCTCGGTGTTATTCAGGAAAGCAAGGCTGAGGCTGCTATTGAAGCTCTTCAGGAAATGTGTGCGGCAACATCTAAAGTTCTTCGTGATGGCAAAATTACATCTGTAAGAAGTGAAGATCTTGTTGTTGGTGACGTTGTTCTTCTTGAAGCAGGTGACGCAGTTCCTGCAGACTGCAGACTTTTTGAATCTGCAAGTATGAAAATTGAAGAAGCAGCACTTACAGGTGAATCTGTTCCTGTTGGCAAAATTATTGACACACTTTTGGGTGGTGACAATAACGAAGTTCCTCTCGGTGACAGAAAGAATATGGCATACATGGGTTCAACTGTTGTTTATGGTAGAGGTAAAGCAGTAGTTGTTGCTACAGGTATGGATACAGAAATGGGTAAAATTGCTGATGCTATTGCTCAGGCTGAAGAGAGTCAGACTCCCTTGCAGATTAAACTTGCTCAGCTTTCGAAAATCCTCACATACCTTGTTCTCGGTATTTGTGTATTCCTTTTCATCTTCCAGATGGTTACATCATATTTCAAAGGAAATCTTGGTTTCGATATCGTTCTTGATAGTTTCATGGTTGCAGTTTCTCTTGCAGTTGCTGCTATTCCTGAAGGTCTTGCAGCAGTTGTTACAATTGTTCTTTCTATCGGCGTTACAAACATGTCAAAGAAAAACGCTATCATCAGAAAACTTACTGCTGTTGAAACACTTGGTTGTGCACAGATTATCTGCTCTGACAAGACAGGTACTCTTACACAGAATAAAATGACTGTTGTTGACCATTACGGTGACAATGAAGAACTTCTTTCAAAAGCAATGGCTCTTTGCTGTGACGCATCAATTGATGAAGATGGCGTTGTAACAGGTGAACCTACTGAAGCTGCACTTGTTAACTATGCAAATGCACTTGGTTTCAACAAAAATGACCTTGTGAAAGCTGCTCCCAGAATTGGTGAAGCACCTTTCGATTCAGGCAGAAAGATGATGTCAACCGTTCACAATATTAACGGTGAAATCATTCAGTACACAAAAGGTGCACCCGACGTTATCCTCGGCAAATGTAAGTTTGCAGAAGTTGACGGCAAAGTTGTTGAGTTTACAGATGAACTCAAAGCAAAAGCACTTGCTGATAACAAACGTATGGCTGATAAAGCACTTCGTGTTCTTGCATGTTCATACAGAAAATATGATTCAGCTCCTGCATCATTTGAACCTGCTGACCTTGAAAATGACCTTGTATTCATCGGTCTTACAGGTATGATTGACCCTGCTCGTCCTGAAGTTAAGGATGCTATCGAAGAATGCCGCTCAGCAGGTATTACACCTATTATGATTACAGGTGACCATAAAGATACAGCTGTTGCTATTGCAATTCAGCTTGGTATTATTGAAGACGACTCTGCAGCAATTACAGGTGCTCAGCTTGATGAAATCAGCGATGAAGACTTTGCTGAAAGAGTTACAGAATTCAGAGTTTATGCTCGTGTTCAGCCCGAACACAAAACAAGAATCGTCAATGCATGGCGTGCAAAAGGCATGATTACTGCAATGACAGGTGACGGTGTTAACGATGCTCCATCAATCAAGAGTGCTGACATCGGCGTTGGTATGGGTATTACAGGTACTGACGTTACAAAGAACGTTGCTGACATGGTTCTTGCTGACGATAACTTTGCAACAATCGTTTCTGCAGTTTCAGAAGGCAGAAGAATTTACGACAATATCAGAAAGGCAATTCAGTTCCTTCTCGGTTCAAACCTTTCAGAAGTTCTTTCAATCTTCACTGCAACAATTCTTAACTTCACAATTCTCAAACCTGTACACCTTCTTTTCATCAACCTTGTTACAGACAGTATTCCTGCTCTTGCACTTGGTCTTGAAAGACCTGAAAGAGATATCATGCAGCGTAAACCCCGTAAGAGCAACGAAGGTATCTTCGCAGGTGGCATGGGTGTTGACGTATTCTATCAGGGTGCACTCGTTACAATCCTTACACTCGCAGCATTCTTTATCGGTGAATTTATGGAACTTTATCACCACTTCGGTGATGTTGCACAGGCAATGGCACACTTCCAGTTCACAAATATCGCTGACAGTTCAGACGGTATGACAATGGCATTCCTTACAATGTCAATGTGTGAAATCTTCCACTCATTCAACATGCGTTCACAGAGAGGCTCTGTAATCAATATGGTATTCGGTCAGAAGTCACACAACTGGACACTTTACGGTGCAATGGTTGCTTCACTTCTCCTTACAACAGCGATTATCGAAGTTCCTTTCCTTGCAAGTGCATTCGGATTTATCGAAGCAGGTTCAACAGAACCCGCACTCACACTCGCTGAATATGGCATTTCAATCGGTCTTGCATTCCTTGTAATCCCCATCGTTGAAATTGTAAAAGCTATTCAGAGAAAAATTTCTAAATAATCAAAAAATTATTTTATCAGCCGATGTAAAAGTCGGCTGATTTTTATTTTGAAAATTATTTTACATATATTGTAAAATTTTTGAATTAATGTTATTATATCTATGAATATATAATTCAGGAGGAAAAATGCATGAAAAAGAGAACTTTTGCAAAAATCCTTTCAGCGTTTCTTGCTGTGGTGACAGTGCTTTGCTCTGCACCGTTATCAGGATTCGTGGGATTAAAATTTCCCGAATTGAAACTGCCCGATTGGGTGAATTTCAATCTTGACGCAGAAGCCGCTGCATACAGCGGAACTTGCGGAAAAACAAGCTCTGATAAAGTAAATTGGTCACTTGATACCGAAACAGGTGTACTTGAAATCACAGGTACAGGTGCGATTAAGGACTGTGAACATACATGGCCCTATCCGCCATGGTATTCTTATCTGTCGTATATCAAAACTGTTAATATTGGTGATGGAATTACAAGTATAGGTGGTTATGCGTTTTATAAATGCACAAACCTTGAATCTGTTTCAATTCCTGACAGCGTTACACACATAAGTTATTATGCTTTCGCGTATTGTTCAAAGCTTGAATCTGTTACTATACCTGATAGTGTGTCAAGTATTGATAAAGCGGCTTTTGAATATTGCACAGGTTTTACTTCAATAGTAATTCCAAATAATGTTACAAGTATCGGCTTAAATGCGTTCTATGGTTGCACAAGTCTTACTGAGGTAACACTTCCGAACTGCATTACAACCATACCGTCAGGCATGTTCAGCGGTTGCAAAAACCTTAAATCTGTTGTAATACCAAAGGGTGTTATAAGCATAGGGGAAAGTGCATTTTCAAATTGTTCATACCTGAAATCTGTTACAATTCCTGATAGTGTTACTAGCATCGGAGAAGGTGCATTTTATGGTTGTTCAGGACTTGAAGCAATTGAAATTCCTGATGGTGTTACAGCCATAAATAATGTGACATTTCAATATTGCAGAGCCCTTCGTTCAATCGTTTTAGGCAGCGGAATTAAAAGTATAGGTATTAAGGCTTTTGAAGAGTGTGATTTGCTTACCTCAATCGTAATTCCTGACGGTGTTACAAGCATAGGAGAGAGTGCTTTTTCAGGTTGTGGGAAACTTGAATCAATCACACTTCCCGACAGTATTACAAGTATATCCGCTTATGCATTCAACAGCACAGCATATGAGAGTAACTCAGATAACTGGGAAGACGGTATTTTGTATGTTGGCAATCATTTGATTTTTGCAGAACTTACTGAAGTTCCGCAGTACTACACCGTAAAAGCAGGAACAAAAACAATTGCAGACAAAGCGTTTCCGGATATTTTGGTTTATGAAAGAGATATGGAAAAACTTGTGGGTCTTACTCTTCCTGACAGTTTAGTAAGCATAGGCAGTGAGGCGTTTACAGGTTGTGAAAAACTTGAATGGGTTAAAATTCCCGACAGTGTTACAAATATAGGTGAAAAAGCGTTTTATGGATGTATTGGTCTTAAATCAATTACAATTCCCAAAGGTATTACGAGCATAGGCGATAGTATGTTCTACGGATGTAAGGCACTTACAACAGTCACAATTCCTGACAGCGTTACAAGTATAGGAAATGATGCGTTTTCTTATTGTGACAGTCTTGTTTCAATAGCAATCCCTGATAGTGTTACAAGTATGGGTGATACTGTTTTTTATGCTTGTGACAACCTTACTTCAGTAGAAATTCCTGCAAGTGTTACAAGTATAGGGGAAACAGTTTTTGCAGGTTGCCCTAACCTTAAAACAGTCAAATTTCTTGCAAGAGTTACAAGTATAAGCCGTAATATGTTTGGTTCTTGCAGCAGTCTTGAATCGTTTGCAATTCCTGACAGCGTTACAAGTATAGGTAGTTTTGCATTTTCTGATTGCACAAGCCTTGCCTCAATAGTGATACCTGATGGTGTTACAAGTATTGGCGAGGTGGCTTTTGCGAATTGCACAAGCCTTGAATCGGTTACTATAGGAAAAGGTCTCGCAAGTATAGGTAACAGAGTTTTTGAAAATTGCACGAGTCTTAAATCAGTTACTATCCGTAACGGTGTAAAAACTATAGGAGCAGGTATGTTCAGTGGTTGTTCTGCACTTACATCAATTACTCTTCCTGAAAGTGTTACAGGCGTTGACGGTGTGGCTTTTGAAAATTGCACAAGTCTTAAATCTGTTACATTTCCTGATGGTTTTAAAGTTGTAGGCAGTAGTGCATTTTCGGGTTGTACAAGTCTTACTGAAATAGCAATTCCCGACAGTGTCACAAGTATAGGTAGTAGTGCGTTTTCAAATTGCACAAATCTTGCTTCGATAGTAATACCAGACGGTGTTTCAAGCCTTGGTTCATCTGTATTTGGAGGATGTACAAGTCTTACTTCTGTTAAAATTCATGCTAATATCCGTAGCATATCTGAGTATGCATTTGTGGGTTGCACAGGTCTTACGTCAGTTACTGTTGATGAAAACAATAAGGATTTCAGCAGTGATGAATATGGAGTTTTGTTTAATAAAAGCAAAACTAAATTAATACAGTATCCCTTGGGCAACAGCAGAAAAGCCTATACAATTCCCGATAGTGTGACTACTATTGGAGAATGTTCTTTCATGAACGGAGCAAAACTTACGGAAATTACAATCCCTGACAGCATTAAAAGTATACGTGCTAACCTGTTTTATGGTTGCACAGGTCTTGCTAAAGTTGTAATTCCTGCCAGTGTTACAAGTATTGGTGCTTCTGCTTTTGAAGGTTGCGCAGGCCTTACAGATATTATATATTCAGGTACAATTGCACAGTGGAGTAATCTTTCAATCGGAGACAACAATGAGCCTTTGTATTCTGCACGTGTTACTTGCAGCGATGGTGTTTCTGAAACAACTGACTTTGAGTTGGAGTATACAGAAAAAGGTGTAACTATTGTTTCTTACATAGGTGATAAAGCTGA
>JAZRNJ010000321.1:0-3218 GCA_045648125.1 Acutalibacteraceae bacterium | reverse complement strand
ATTGCTCCCGAACAAATTATTGCAAAAATGACTGTAGGCAAACAGGCAACTGACGTTCACACTCCCATGCTCACTCAGCTTATCGTTTACAAATGGATGAAGGATTACAATTTTGAAGAACATATTTCAAAAATCTGTAAAATCTACAAATCAAAACTTGAACTCATGTGCGATGCAACAGATAAGTATCTTGGCGATAAAGTAACTTATGTACGCCCCGAAGGTGGTCTTTTCGTATGGTGCAAATTAAATGACGGAATCGACATGCTTTCATTCTGTGCAGACGCAGTCAAAAATAAAGTTGCTGTTGTTCCCGGCACAGCATTCATGATGAACGCTGATGATAAAACTCAATGCTTCAGAATGAACTTCTCAACTCCCTCAGATGACAAAATCGTCAAGGGAATTGAAATTCTCGGCAATATCCTGAAATGAGGTAAAATAAATGGAAAACACAGAAAAGAAAAAGAAAATTTTAAGTTGCATCCAGCCTACAGGCACACCTACTCTTGGTAACTACTTAGGTGCACTTAAAAACTGGAAAGCTCTTGAAGATGATTTTGACGCTGCTTATGCAGTTGCTGACCTTCATGCAATTACAGTAAGACAGGACCCTCAGCAATTCAGAAAGCAAATCATCGAAGCTTATGCACTGCTTCTCTCAATAGGTCTTTCACCTGAAAAGAGCATCGTTTTCGTGCAGAGCCATGTTCCCACACACGCTCAGCTTGCATGGATTCTCAACTGCTACACTCAGTTCGGAGAAATGAGCAGAATGACTCAGTTTAAGGATAAATCACGCTCACACGCCGACAATATCAACGTAGGTCTTTTCTCCTACCCCGTTCTTATGGCAGCTGACATTCTTCTTTATCAGGCAGATTTCGTCCCTGTAGGTGCAGATCAGAAGCAGCATCTTGAGATAGCAAGAGATATCGCGTCACGTTTCAACGGAATGTACGGAAACGTTTTCACAATTCCCGAACCCTATATTCCGAAAACCGGTGCCCGAATCATGTCACTTCAGGATCCCACAAAGAAAATGAGCAAGTCAGATGAAAACACAAAGTCATTTATCTCAATGCTTGATAAGCCTGAAACCATCATGAAAAAAATGCGTTCTGCTGTTACTGACAGCGACGCATACGTCCGTTTTGATGAAGAAAATAAACCCGGTGTTTCAAACCTTATGAACATCTATTCCTGCTGTACAGGTCTTGACCACGAACAGATTGAAAAAGACTTTGCAGGTAAAGGTTACGGAGATTTCAAAACAGCAGTAGGCGAAGCAGTTGTTGAAGAACTCCGTCCCATCCGTGAAAACTTTGAAATGTACATGAAGGACCAGGCAATGCTCAAAGAAATGATGAGTAAAGGTGCTGACATTGCAACAAGAATTTCACAGAGAACACTTGACAAAACAATGAAAAAAATCGGCTACGTCCTCAGATAGAATTGAACAAGGAGGTTTTTCTATGAAAGCCAAAGACAGCGTAAAAAATTACGATTCAAAAATCAGAGAGTATGTAAACTACTCGTACAGACAGTCAAAAAATGCCTGTAAAAATTACGGT
The DNA here is from genome assembly GCA_045648125.1 of Acutalibacteraceae bacterium. GTDB lineage: Bacteria > Bacillota > Clostridia > Oscillospirales > Acutalibacteraceae > SIG575. Next base: position 1,644 of record JAZRNJ010000321.1, on the reverse strand, counting down.
CCCAGACCTGCAGGTCTTGACAGTGAAAAAGAACTTCAGAAACACCTTGTCAGCGAACTTGAGACATGTGCTGATAGCGTAAAAACAGAAGGTTTTTCCTTTACACAGACAACATCATTCAGTGAAAATATCTTCACTGCAATCTTTCTTGTTCTCGCAACAGCACTTGTAATTCTCGGATTTTTCGGTATTTTCCCCAATGACACAATCCCTGCAATTGGTGTGGCAGCACTTGTAATTCTCGGTGTTGCAAATATTTTCACAGGTTTCACAAGTAAAATTTTTGCAAAGAAGTCTGAAAGCGAAAACATTTTTGCAGTAAGAAAAGCAGATAAAGAAGCAACCAAAAGACTTATTCTTCTTGCAAACAGTGATTCAGCACCAAAAAGCAAATTGAACACATTCCCCTTTGTTATCATTGCAACAATAGGTTTTGTTCTTTCAATCATTCTGATGTTTTTAAATTCAGCACTTGACATTTTCGCAGAAACCCCCGGTCTCAGATTTATTTCCCTTGCACTCATTGCATTTATCCCATTTGCAGCTATTCCCGTTTTTGCAGACAGCAAAGATTTTTCAGAAGGTGCTTCAAAAAACCTTTCCGGCTCATTTGCTTCAATTGCAGTCCTTAAATATCTCAAAGATAACGGCATTGAAATGCCCTCACTCGAAATAGATGTTCTTATCACAAGTGCTCATGAATACGACTCAGCCGGTGCAAAAGCTTTTGCAAACGCTCACTCTGCTGATTTTTCAGACATCGAAACTGTATGTATCTGCCTTGATTCAATTGCTTGTGCTGAAGATAACCTCGGCATCATCAAAGGAAAATCATTTGAAAAGGCAGTCAAAGTAATTACTGACGGTGCAAAAGATAACGGAAGTGAAATCGGAGACAGTGCACTCCAAGGCAAATATACTTCAGATGCTGCAGCCGTTTCTTCACTCGGAATTGATTCCTGCACACTCACTTCTCTCGGTACAGATTATGTGAAGATGCCTGATACCTTTGAAGATATGAAAGTTAAAACCATCGAAACTGCTCTTAAAACACTTGTTTCCGGTATATTTTTATACGAAGAAAAATAATTTTATTAAATTTTTCCAAAAAATTTCAAAAATCTCTATGAAATTTTAAAAAACTATGTTACAATAGTCTTTGACGATATTGTTTTTACTCTGAGGAGGATGTTTTATGAAAAATTCCGTCAAAAAAATTCTTGCTATTATTCTGACAGGCGCAATGGTTTTTGCACTTGCATCATGTTCCGTTGCTGACAAAGTACAGGAATACTTCGTTGAAGAAACTTCAACAACTGTTCCCTATACAAACAAATCAGAAAAACCCGCTGACACAAAAGAAATTGTTGATTATTTCAACAGAGTTTCTGCTGACCTTAAAAAGGCTGAGCCTTACAAAGTATATCTCAGCAGAGATTTCGGAACAAACAGCTTTGAAAGCGAAAACGAAATTCTCAAAGCAGGTTTCCCCACTGTTGCAAATTTCATCATCAAATACGCTGATGAAAACCTTTTCGAAAGAAATCTTGAAGGTACTCCCGTTGAGGTTTATCCCCTTGAAGCATCTTCAGTTGCAAGTATTGTTGATTTCAAACAGGTTAAACTTGCTACATGCTCACAGAC
>JAZRNJ010000320.1:0-2155 GCA_045648125.1 Acutalibacteraceae bacterium | reverse complement strand
TAAAAAATACAATGTTATTATCCTTGAAGATAACCCCTATGGTGACCTGAGAGTAAGCGGTGAACATATCCCCTCAATCAAAAGTTTTGACGAAGACGGTATCGTAATTTATGGTGGTTCTTTTTCAAAAATTCTTTCACCGGGCATCCGTGTAGGTTATGTTATTGCAAACGAACAGATTATTGCAAAAATGACTGTAGGCAAGCAGGCAACAGACGTTCACACACCTATGCTTACACAGCTTATTGTATATAACTGGATGAAAAATTATGACTTTGAAAAGCATATTGAAAAAATCTGCGGAATATATAAATCAAAGCTTAATCTTATGTGCGATTCAATCGACCAGCATCTTTCAGAAAAAGTGACATACGTTCGTCCCGAAGGTGGATTGTTTGTATGGTGCAGATTAAATGACGGAATTGATATGCTTGATTTCTGCGCAGAAGCAGTTAAAAATAAAGTTGCAGTTGTTCCCGGCACAGCATTTTTAATGAGTGCAGAAGAAAAAACACAGTGTTTCAGAATGAATTTCTCTACTCCCTCTGATGAAAAAATCGTTAAGGGTATCGAAATTCTCGGCAATATTTTGAAATGAGGTAAAAACCATGGAAGTCACAGAAAAGAAAAAGAAAATATTAAGCTGTATCCAGCCAACAGGAACTCCCACTTTAGGAAACTATCTTGGCGCTCTTAAAAACTGGAAAGCCCTTGAAGATGACTTTGATGCAGCATATGCAGTTGCTGACCTTCACGCAATTACAGTAAGACAGGAACCCCAGCAATTCAGAAAACAGATTATGGAAGCTTATGCACTTCTGCTTTCAATAGGTCTTTCTCCTGAAAAAAGCATCGTCTTTGTGCAGAGCCATGTTCCCACTCATGCACAGCTTGCATGGATTCTGAACTGTTACACTCAGTTTGGCGAAATGAGCCGTATGACACAGTTTAAAGATAAATCACGTTCACACGCTGACAATATAAACGTGGGTCTTTTCTCTTATCCCGTTCTTATGGCTGCAGATATTCTCTTATATCAGGCTGATTTTGTTCCCGTTGGCGCTGACCAGAAACAGCACCTTGAAATTGCTCGCGATATTGCAAACCGATTCAACGGAATGTACGGAAACGTATTTACAATCCCTGAACCATATATTCCGAAAACAGGTGCAAGAATTATGTCTTTACAGGACCCTGCAAAGAAAATGAGCAAATCGGACGAAAATGTAAAGAGCTTTATTTCTATGCTTGACAAGCCGGAAACAATTATGAAGAAAATGCGTTCTGCTGTTACAGACAGTGAAGCATCAGTTCATTTTGACGAAGAAAACAAACCCGGTGTTTCAAACCTTATGAACATCTATTCCTGCTGTACAGGACTTGACTATGAAGCAATTGAAAAAGATTTTGCAGGAAAAGGTTATGGTGATTTCAAAACAGCAGTCGGTGAAGCAGTTGTTGAAGAACTCCGTCCTATCCGTGAAAACTTTGAAATGTATATGAAGGACCAGGCAATGCTCAAAGAAATGATGAACAAAGGTGCCGACATTGCAACAAGAATTTCCCAGAGAACTCTTGATAAAACAATGAAAAAAATCGGCTATGTTCTCAGATAAATAATATTGGAGGTTTTTCTTATGAAAGCCAAAGACAGCGTTAAAAATTATGATTCAAAAATCAGAGAGTATGTCAACTACTCTTACAGACAGGCAAAAAACGCCTGCAAAAATTTTCCATCCAGACCTGCAGGCAGTGATAACGAAAAAGAGATACAGAAACATCTTGTGAAAGAACTGGAATCTTGTGCTGATAGTGTAAAAACTGAAGAATTCGGTTTTTCAAAAACAAATGCATTCAGCGAAAATATTTTCACTCTTGTTTTCTTGGTTGTGGCAATTATCCTTACTGTATTGGACTGCATCGGTATTTTCGGTGAAAACAATATTCCGGTAATAATCGCAGCCGCTTCCGTCCTTTTGGGTGTAGCCAATATCTTTACAGGTTTTTTAAACAAGTTAATTGCAAAAAAAGCAGAGTCTTCTAACGTTTTTGCAGTAAGAAAAGCAGATGGCGAAGCTAAAAAAAGAGTTCTTCTTCTCGCCCACAGTGATTCTGCTCCTAAGTGCAAATTCAAAGCTCTCCCCTTTACAATAGT
>JAZRNJ010000319.1:0-6342 GCA_045648125.1 Acutalibacteraceae bacterium | reverse complement strand
AGTATTCCCGTACCCCACGGGCGGGAAACTGCCACATATCTCTTAAAATGTCAACAAGAAGTTCTTTGTTTTCACAGCAGTATGTACCGTTTACCTTGTTGTAGGCGCCCATTATTGACATAGCACCTGCATCAATACATTTTTTGAAATGAGGCAGATATACTTCGTGTAAAGTTCTTTCATCTGCTTTTGCATTGACGCTGAAACGCAAGTCTTCAATGCTGTTGAGCGCATAGTGTTTGGGACAGGCAATGATGCCGTTTTCCTGCATTGCACGAGTGAGTGCTTCGCCCATTTTTCCCAGAAGGAAGGGGTCTTCTCCGTAAGTTTCCTGAGCTCTGCCCCACATAGGATGTCTGAGAAGATTTATGCACACACCTGCAAAAAGGTTTGCACCCAGAGCAGTTGCTTCTTTAGCCATAACTTTGCCGATTTCATATTCAAGATTTTCGTCAAACGCAGCACCTCTGAGCATGGAAACGGGGAAACACGTACATTTGCCCATAACAATTCCTCTGGGACCGTCTGTGAAAAGTACAGGAGGAATACCAAGTCTTTTTACTCCGCCTGCAGGATAAGCTTCACCGTTATAGTATCTGCCCTTGGTGAGAGTATTCTTTATTGTAACTCCCATAGCATGACCTTGCATTGTGTAAAGTTTTTCTTTGAGAGTCATTTCACCAAGAAGCTTTTCTGAAACTTCATCAAGTGTTTCTTTGGTAGGATTTTTTACGTAAAGTTCTGTAGCCTGAGCAAAATTCATTGTGCACACCTCTCTATTTTTAAAATTGTCTGAGTTTATAAATATCTCTGATAAAGTTCTTTTCTTTGTCGCCTTTTGTGAATTCAATCATTACAATTCCGTCAAAGTTCATTTCAATAAGTTTGTTAAGCAACTTATCAAGGTACTTTTTATCTTTCTTTCTGAAACGTTGTTCACGTGCTAAATCTCTGTAACTTACATGAACGTTTTCGATGAAATCAAAAGTTTTTTCAATTCTGTCAATGTCATAATCAAAACGGAAGTATCTTGACTGAAAATATGTTCTGAAATTATCTTTGTTAAGGTCATTTTTAAGTCGGATAATTGAATGAGTGTTGTTGTTGAAAGTGTTGTCGTGACATTCTGGACAAACAAGAAGATTATATTTTTCTGCAACGTCGCAAAGATATGTAAGGTCTTTTAACAGTTTGTTATATTCATCTGCCGTGAATTTTTCACTGTCTTTATCTCCAAGCCATATTCTTATTGATTCTGCACCCATAATCTGAGCGTTTTTGCAGATTTGCTCCCAAGTTTCAGTATCATGTAATCCTGCACGGAAATAACTTCCATAGGAACTGATTTTTATATTGTTTTCATCGCATAACTGACGGGCATTTTTCGCATCTTCTTCCGTCTTGACGTGTATGTCAGAACCCCATTCAATATATGTAACGCCTGATTTTTTTGCAATTTCAATTACTTCTTCAATTGTTTTATTTCTGAAAGTAACACTTGCAACACCGAGTTTTAAACTGTTCATAATGACCTCTTAAATCTTATTCTGTTCAAATTCTTTTTCCTGTTTAAATTCTCTTTCTTTTCTGTATGCCGTCAGTTTTTCTTCAAAAGCATTTTCGTCAAAATTAAAGAACATCATGGGGATTGCCTGAAGAATAAGACCTATTGCACCGAAGGCAGTAAGCATAAAGAAAATACCGTTGAGGAGTGTTGTGTAGTTGACTCCGTCAATGATGTTAGCCTGAATTGTTGAAGTGATGAGAGGCTTTGTGACATTCTGAGTGAGAACTTCCATCTTTTCTGCATTGTAGCCGAGAATGTCAATAACCTGAAGTACAACAACGTTGAAAACAGCAACAGATAATTTGTAAAGTAAACCTTTGAAGGAATAGACTGTTGCTTCAAGACGTTCACCTTTTTCCATTTCAATACTGTCCGTTACGTCTGCAATGATTGAAACAAGAAGCACAAGACTCATTCCCACAGGGAAGTTTGTGAAGAAACGGAGAATTGCATAAATAATAAATCCGGGAATTGTGTTGTAGGGAACAACATAAACACCGATGATATAAATAATAATATTTGCTGCAGCACCTATGAATGACATCCATATCCACAAGGTTTTCTTTGACATTTTTTTGAGACAGGCAGGTACAATCATCATTGAAACCATGTAAGAAATACCACTCATTACAGAGAGAATTGTAGGAAGAATTGCAACTGCATCAATGTTTGGGTTTTTGCCTACAAGTTCAAAAATAAAGTTGTTTATTTTATCCATAGGAAGAATTCCGATGCAGTTCCATCTTGCGAAATATGAAAGGAAAAGTGCACCGATATTGATAATTCCGTTGAAGAATGCTGCGAGTAAAAGCATTACAATTCTCTTGTCTTTGAGAATGATTTTTATGTTTTTTGAAGCTTTTTCTTTCTTCGGAGGTATATAAACTTTTTCTTTCATTCCGAAGAAAGAAACCATGATAAGTGCAGCACCGAAAATGGCAAAAATAAGGGCAGAGTAGAAGTAGCCCATATCTGTTTTGTCTTTCATTCCGTTGCCGAGAAGTCCTGCCATAGTCCAGATAAGAACAGAGGGAAGAACAGTACCGAGAGAGCCTACGGTATTGGAAATTGAAACCGCTTTAACACGGTGGTCTTTCTGTGGGAAAACAAGTGGGTTAAGACTGTTTCTTGGAATTTCAATTGCAGTAAAAGCGGTGATATATACCATGTACATAATGAGCATGTACAAAAAGTTACCCGCGTTACCGAGGTTAGTTCCGTCTTTCGTGATAATGTTCCAACTTTCAGGGAAGTTTACGGGAAGAAACAGAAGAGCAGTTGTTATTGCAAGGGGAATTGGAATCCACAGAAGATAAGGACGGCATTTGCCCCATCTTGTTCTTGTTCTTTCAACAATCTGTCCCATAATAGGGTCGTTGATTGCATCCCATGCTTTTGTGCCTAAAAGTACAATTGAAACAAGTCCCATGCTGAGTTTAAGTACGTCAGTCATGTAAAAGTTTATGACTGTATAAACTGTGCAGTCAATAAAGAAAAATCCCAGAGGAAGAATTGAAAAGGCGAGAATTTCTTTAGTTGATGCATTTTTCAAATCAAATCTTCTGCTCATAATTACCTCCGTTTTATGAAATATTAAAGATATTTTTCAAAAGGTTCATTTACTTCGGGAACAGGTTTTGTTTTTTCAAAACTGATTTTTCCGCCGGAAGTGATGGTGAGATATTGTCTGTAAGAAAGATTTTCTTCTTTCACTTTGTCATCTTCCATGAAAACAGCACCGCCACGGCTTCCTGTAAGTGGCATTTCACCGATAATAGTTTCAAGAAGTGATTTTGCACTTGTGAGCATATCTTTATCGTAGAAATAGTCACTCAGACTTCTATGCTTCGTGGGATAGTTCTCAAGAAGAGTATTTATTTCATCCAGGAGAATTTCGCATTCTTCTTTTTTTCTGAGAAATGCTGCACAATTGCTCATACGTGTTTTGATATATGAATAATCAACGGATGAATCAGTAACGAAAGTTTCTTTCAGATTTTTATATTTTTCAGGTAGTTTAAAAGAAATATCTTCGATGTTTTTTTCTTTTTCTTTTATATGACGTGCACAAAGAAGACCGCTTACCTGAGTGTCATTGAGTGCAGTGCCTCCGGGGCGTGAAAGTCCGAAAGTACCTGCAGCTTCCCCTATAACGTAAAGTCCGTTTATATGAGTTTCGCAGTTGTTATCCGTGTAAACGCCACCGTTGTTATGTTGTGCACAGACTGCAATACGTAATTTTTCTGTGTGTATATCGATATTCTGCTTTGAATAAACATCAATTGCTTTTCGATTTAATTTTTTAAGACGTTCAATAGGTGTTGAAGCATCTGCATTATTAAGTAAAAGATAATCACGTGCCTCTTCACTTAACTTTTCAAAGGAAAAGCCTGTAGGGTTTTTTGTGTAATCAAGGTAAACTTTTCTGCCTTTTTCGGTTTCATTGTGTACTGCGATGTCAACTCTTGAAGATTTATCATATCGTCCGAAACTGAAAGGCCATTGATAACCCTTGAGAAAAATATTGTTGCACATTTCTTCATCGGAAGAAAAATATTCTCTCAAAAATTCTCTTTCGTTTCCGTTTTCATCAACGCTTACAAAACGGGGGATAACCTGCATAAAACTTCCTGAAACATTCCAACGGAAATCAACAGAAGCCATACCATATTGCCATTGTGAAAAGTTACAGAGGTTTACACCTGCACAAAGGAGCACACCTGTCATTCCGTGCTGAGAACAAGGGAAAACAGATCTTTCGTAAATACATGCAGGTGCACCTGTTGCACAGATAATGTTTTCAGTGTGAAAGATTTCAAACTCATCTGTGTCTGTGTTTAATGCAACCAAACCTGAAACTCTGTTGTTTTCTTTTATAATTTCAACAACCAGCCTTTTGTCCAAAACAGAAGTCTTGTTTTTTTCGATAACCTGCTGTTCAAGTTTTTCTGTCATTACTTTTGACGTAAAAGGACCAATGGAAGTTGCTCTGACAGTATTGTCATGGTCAGTTTTGTAACCGGGGAAACCACCATAAATATCTGTAGGGAAGTCAACACCATAATCACATAATCTGAAAAAACAACGAAGACTGTTTGCAGCCTGAAGGTACATTTTTTCTCCGTCACAACAACCTGTTTTATAAATATCATTTGCCATTCTGTGAGGACTGTCCTGATAAAAACCATCAAGTGATAATTTGTAATATGTTTGTTTGTCACTGCCTGTGTTACGTGATGTGCCGCTTAATCTGTTTTCGGTAATGACTGCGATATTTGTAATATTTTCTTTGTAGAGCCAGTCAGCACAACTGTATGCTGCAGCACCGCTTCCGATAATAATAGCATCAAATTTATTCATCATAAGCATCTCACGTTGAATCCTCCGTCGCAGTCAATCACAGTGCCTGTGCAGAAATCGAAACTTCCGTCAGCAATGGCTGCCACACATTTTCCGATATCTTCAGGTTGACCCATTCTCTTTATTGGAGTAATTCCGTTTTCAATAAGTTTTTCGTATTTTTCTTTTACTTTTGCAGTCATATCGGTTTCAATGATACCCGGACGGATTTCCAGTACGCTTATTCCGTATTCAGCAAGACGTGCTGCAAAAAGTTTTGTTGTCATTGAAATACCTGCTTTTGAAATGCAGTATTCGCCTCTGTTTACAGAGGCAGTATAAGCTGACATTGAAGAAATGTTTACAATTCTGCCTTTGCCGTTTTCAATGAGAAGGGGAGCAAACTTCTGAGTAACAAAGAAAGTTCCTTTCATGTTGATGTCTGTTACAAAGTCAAAATCTTCAGGTGTAATTTCGAGAATATCTTTTCTTTCTCTAGGGGCTACACCTGCATTGTTCACAAGCAAATCAATTTTGCCGAATTTATTTTTAACTCGTGAAACGAGGTTTTCAATATCATCTGTTTTTGAAATATCACATGATATGAAGTTAACTTTTTCGGGATAATCATTAATCAGTTTTTCTGTTTCATCACTTTTGCTTCTTGAAGAAAGGACAACGGTATAGTCTTTCTTTAATAACTCTTTTGCAATGCCGAGACCTATTCCACGGCTTCCTCCTGTTATAACTGCTACCATTTTTCAGTCCTCCTTTTTCAAAACATATTTCTGGAAATAAGGCATGTAAACTTCGCTGTCTCTGATAGGACAACCGGCAACTGTACCTGCTCTCATAAGAAGTGAACATTTGCTGCATTTCAGACAAAGTTTATTTTTTTCAAGTTTTCCGTTTTTGATATAATCTTTGTAAAAATCCGGATAAGCAAAAGTAAGTCTGCCGAAACCTGCAAAAGAGCATACGTTTTCTTCGATGATTTTTTCTGCATATTCCATTGCATTTTCTCCGGGATAAGTCAGACCTGATGCAATGAAATGAATGTCTTTAAAAGAGTCACTTAATTCTTTAGTTATATCATAAATTCTTCTGACACCAATATCACCGTCTTCAGGTGCATTCATGCAGGGACGGTTGATGTGAGGAATAAGATAAGGATTTCCGAGAGTGAGATTTATAAGTCGGATGCCTTTATCGTAAAGAGATTTTATAATGAGTTTTGTTTCACTAAGGTCAATGTTGTTGTTTTCGTCAACGCCGTATCCGTAAGGATAGGGGAAACAGTCACAAGCGTTAAGTCTTGTTGTGACGAACATATCTGAATTTACTGCATTTTTAACAGCATCAATGCATTCAAAATAAAGTCTGGTTCTGTTTTCTAAACTTCCACCATAAATACCTTCACGATTTTTCGCACTTAA
>JAZRNJ010000318.1:0-14473 GCA_045648125.1 Acutalibacteraceae bacterium | reverse complement strand
AAAGACTGAGGGATTGTAAATACAGAAATTCTTAACAATCCTCCCGTCAGGCTACGCCTGCCACCTTTCTTCCAGAAACGGGAACCCCTTTGTCCTTCGGACATTTCCCCTAACAGGGGAATCGCCTTTACACAAGGAGGGCTTTTTGGTTTCATATAAATTAAATTTAACATTGTGTTTCTGTTGCAAAAAGTGTGGTTCTGTGATAAAATTGTCCTGAAAAGGATGTGGAAATTTTGTATTACGGAATAATTTTGGTTGCAGTTTTAATGTTCGGTTTTCAGTTTTTCTTCAACAACGATTATGAGAAGAAAAACGGAAGTTCACTAATCACCTCAATGGTGTTTATATTTGGCTCAAGTTTAGTAGGTCTTCCTGTTCTGTGGGCAATAAATTCATTTAAATTTGAATTTACATGGTACACGCTCCTGATGGCAACAGTTACTGCTGTGAATATGATAGCCTGTATTTTCTGCGGACAGAAAGCCTTATCAAAAATAAATCTTTCTTTGTATTCTATTTTCTCCATGCTTGGAGGAATGTTGCTTCCGTTTTTTGCAGGGATTTTGTTTTATGAGGAAAAACTCACTCTCGGTAAAGTCCTCTGTTTTGCAATTGTAACAATCGCTCTTTTCTTCACTTTTGAAAAGGGACAGTCAAAAAAAGGTGCTGTTTATTACATCGGTATTTTTGTTTTCAACGGCATGTCAGGTGTGCTTTCTAAAATTTTCCAGGAAAGTACAATGGAAAAAACAAGTGCCGCAGGTTATTCGGTTTTAAGTGCGCTGATGACTGTAGTTATTGCAGGACTTTTTGTTCTTTTCAATCTGAAAAAAGCAGAGCTTCCCCATAAAAAATCATATCTCAGTCTTGTAGGCTGCGGACTTCTCAATAAAGTTGCAAACTATCTTTTGCTTATTTCACTTGCACATGTACCGGCATCAGTTCAGTACCCCATGGTCACAGGCGGTGTAATGATAGTTTCCACAATTCTCGGCTTCTTCACACCCAATAAGCCAAAGAAAAAGGAAATCTTTTCTCTCGTGCTTTCATTTATAGGCCTTATGATGCTTGTACTTGTACCGTAAAGGAGAAATTTAAATGAACAAAACTTTTACCGATATTTATTATCACGACGTGGAAAGACCTGTTTTCTGTTACAGAAGCGGAAATCTTGTTTATGAAGAAATGATGGTTGGAGGAACGCTTGTTTCCTGCGGTTATAACACAGCAGGTTATCCTCTGAATGTTCTTTCAGGTTTTCCCTCAAGAATTGATTATACTCAGTTTGCTGAACCTTTTTCTTTCAACATTGAAATTGACGGTCAGAGCCTTGATTATGACCTGAATTTCATTGATTTTGAAATCAGAAAAAACGGTGAAAATACTGAGGGTATTCTCACACTTGAAAGCAATATCAAGCCTGTGAGAATTTATGTTCACACACTTCTCGATACAACTCAGATGTTTACACGCTACATAGAAATCGAAAATCTGTCAAGTGAAAATATGTGCCTGAGCCGTCTTTCTGTTATAAGCGGTTGTGTTGAAGAAATGGAAAGAGATGAACTGACAAAGGAAACAGACATTTCAAAACTCTATTCCGTAGGATATTTTGACAAAGCAGATTGGTCTCATGAGGGTGATTTCAAGTGGAAAAAACTGAATACAGACACGCTTTCAGTTGACACAAGATTTGGCAGAGACCGTTTCCGTCATCCTCTGATTTTTATAAAAAACAACGTTCTCGGCACAATTTTATTCGCTCAGGTTTCATGGAGTGCAGGTTGCAGATTTTCTGTTGACTTCAATGCCCGTGATGAAAGAGACAGAAGTTTTCTTGGCTTTAAAGCTGAAATTACAGGTTATAAACCTCTTCGCATAATTTCGCCGAAAGAAATTTATAAAACACCCGAAGTGCATGTCGGTATGGTTTCAGGCAGTCTTGATGATGCAGTGAACGAAATGCATTCTCATATCAGAAAATCTGTTCTCAGAGAACCTGTTAATACCCTCGTTTTTGCAGGTATGGGTGCTGAACATGATATGTCTGTTGAAACAACAAAAACTTTCATTGACCAGTTTGCAGAAATGGGTGCAGAAGTTTTCACTCTCGATGCAGGATGGGTTTGTCCTCCCGGTGAGCAGACAAGCTGGGGAAGTTATAACGGAAAAAATATTCCCGATGAAAAACGTTATCCTGACGGCATGAAAGTTATTTCCGATTATGCTCACGAAAAAGGCATGAAATTCTGTCTGTGGATTGATATTGAAAGTGCAGGCAAAAAAACTGAAATATGCAAAAACCATCCTGAATGGAGAGCACGTGATATCTACGGTAACAGAACAGAAAATCTTCTTGATTTCACAAATCCTGAAGTTACAGAATGGGCAGAAAATGAACTTGCACGAATGATTACAGAATATGATGTAGATGTTCTGAGAGTTGATAACAACCTGAACTGCAAACAGTATTTTACAATCGGTGATACAGGCACAGGTGTCAGGGAATGCCTCTCTTTCAAGAGAACGGAAAACGTGTATAAGATATATGAAAATCTGAGAAAACGTTTTCCTGACATGATTTTCGAGAATTGTGCAGGTGGTGGTGGCAGAACAGACCTCGGAATGATGAAACATTTCAACCACACATGGGTTTCTGACTGGCAGAAAGCACCTCGTTCTATAGTTGTCACAAACGGTATGACAATGGCACTTCCCCCTGAAAGAGTTGACAGACTTTTTGCAGGAATGGGCGGTCACAGATTCGGCTCACTTGATTTGCAGATGAGAAACACAATGCTCACTCATCTGACGCTTAACGTAATTAACCCTGCTGATGCAAAAATAAATGATGCACAAATGGAATTTGTACGTCATAGCGTCAATTTATATAAGAATTTTATCAGGGATATTCTCCCTACATGCAAAGTATACCACCATGTACCTGAAACTGACAGAAACAGTTTCACGGCGCTTGAAATTTCATCTCCCGATAAAGAAAAGAGCGTCATTGCTGCATACAACCTTTCAATGGCAAAAGATGAGTTTATCACAGTTTTCCCGAGAGGAATTGACCCCTCAAAGGAATATAAAGTAATGCTTGATAACACAGGTTCAGAATTTACCGTCAAAGGCTATGAACTGATGACAAATGGTGTAAAAATCAGAATACCCTCATCAATGTCATCTGAACTTATACTTTTTGAAGCAAAGGAAATAAAATAATGAGTTTTGTTATTTGTGAAGATATTAAAAATCTTCAGGGAAAAATCAAAAAACTTGCTTTCAGCGAACTTAAAGATAAAAACCACGAGTTTTCTAAAATCACGGCACGTCCTTTTTCTTCAAAAAAAGGTATTCTGTGGCAGTTGGAAAAACATAAAAACAATCAGGTTTTTCATGAAAATATGGACGAAAAAGCCTTTTTGAAATGGCTTGAAAGCAATGGAAAAAATACTTTCAGACAAGTTTGCCTTACTGCTGAGGGAACAACAATTCACTACACTGTTTTCCCTGATAAAATCAAAAGAAAAGAAACAGGAAATGCCGTTAAAACAGCTCAGCAAAGTCATAATAAAGAGAAAAGTTACATCCTTAAACAGGGCGAAAATATTCCTGCACTTGTTGACCTTGGTGTTTTTTCAAAGGATTTCAATATCGTTAAAAGCAAATACGACAAATTCAAACAGATAAACCGTTTCGTTGAAATTATTGACGATGCCTTTTCAAAACTTGGCAAAGATGAAATTACTATCCTTGATTTCGGTTGCGGAAAATCTTATCTCACCTTTATTGTTTACTATTATTTTACAGAAATCAAAAAGGTCAGAGCCAATGTTATCGGCTATGACCTGAAAGAAGATGTAGTTAAAAACTGTAATGAAATTGCAAAACGTTACGGTTATGACAACCTGAAATTTTACGTTAACGACGTTACAAAAGATGAGCTTTACAAAGGTAATGTTGACATGGTAATCACTCTTCATGCATGTGATATCGCAACTGACTTTGCCCTTTACCATGCAATTGCAAACAAGGTTTCAAACATTTTCTCTGTGCCGTGTTGTCAGCATGAAATTTGTCAGTCGATTAAAAAAGGCGGTGACTTTGACCTTCTTCTCAATCACGGTCTCATCAAAGAGCGTTTCTCTGCTTTGCTCACTGACAGTATCAGAGCAGAAATCCTCAAAGAATGTGGTTACGAAGTTGATATAGTTGAATTTGTTGATTTTGCCCATTCTCCGAAAAACCTTATGCTCAGGTGTAAACTGAAAAACTTAAAAACACCTGACCTTGAAAAAATCAGAAAACTCGCTGAACAATACGGTTTTACACAGAAGTTACTTACATTACTTTCCTGAAAGCGATGTATTCAAAACAACCTTTAATTCCGCCAAAACGGTCTCAGGAGGGATTTTTGTGGCTACAGTAGAAGAAGCCTTAGAAAGACTCGAAAAATCAAATTTCAGGGCTAAATTCCGTCTCAGCGTTAAAGATAAGCAATATATCAGAGAAAAAGGTATTGATGTTATAAGAAATCACGCTGAAGATTTCATTAAAACACGTCTTGCACCTGCAGATATTCCCAATGACGGAAAACAGACGCCAATGAGAGGTCATCCTGTTTTTACAGCACAACATGCATGTGCCTGTTGTTGCAGAAAATGTCTGGGCAAATGGTACAAAGTACCTATGCACACTCCCCTTACCGAAGACCAACAAAAGAAAATTGTAAATCTGTTGATGTGCTGGATTGAAAAACAGATGAACACAAACTGAACCCCCGAAGTTTTCATTGAAACTTCAGGGGTTTTATAATTTCATCACACATGAAAAACTCTTTCGAACCATTCAGAAAAATGTATTTTATGGTTTCCTGATTTTGTTTGTCTGTCTTTTGAGGTGGGAACAAAAACTCTGTCAGGATAAGGACAATCTTTTTCTTCCGAAACATTGTTGATGTTTGCAAAAACGTCACCTCTGTTAGTTGTAACAGTAACAGGTATTCCCAACTCACCCAATCTTCTGAAAAACTCTTTTTCAACATCATCTTCTTTATAACGATTTGAAAAAGTAAACACTACTTTATCGCCGAAAGTTACTACACCGCATCTTGCACCGTTTACCAGACCCGATCCTGTGAAAAAGAAAAATCTTTCCACATATTCTTCCATATCCTCAGGAAGAGTAATAACACCGAGGTTTGAAATAAGAACTGATGTTGAAAACTCAGCATTGACTCTGAAACCTAATCCCACAAAGAAATTTTTCAGCACAAGAGGGACGTATTTCACAGCCTTCTTTTCAATATTGACATTTCTTGTCATAAGTGAATCGAGAGCCTTGGCATCATTGACGAGTTTAAGCTGATGACTTACTGTTTTAAGAATTTCTTCAAAGGTGTATTTTCCCATTTCAGGGTTGATTTTCACCATAAGACAAAGAACAAAATTTCTCAGAGTATTGCTCGGAAAAGCTTTCCGTAAATTAACGGGAATCTGTACGCTGACTTCCTTGTTTGTCTTACCCTCAGAAAGTTGCTTTCTGTAGTGAATATCAAGGAGAATTGCTGCAAAAAGTTCTGTGATTGTAACACCGTAACTTTTGCTCAGAGACCTTAATTTTTCGAGAGACATTGTGCAGACTGTGTAATTACACAGATGCAGAGGAAGTTTTGTTCCTCTTTTATGATAAACACGAGTTTCGTCACTTACATACTTTGCTTTTGATGAAGAATAACGCAGGTAAGCGTCCTCTAATTCTTCATCTTTCGGTTTTTCATTCACATCAAGAACAAACTTATTATGGGATACGCTACAACCTTTAAGGCGAAGATAGTGCCCTGCGAGAGTGGAAATGAAAACCGCACCACCGTAACCATCGCACAAAGAGTGGTAAAAGTCAATACATATACGATTGTGGTGATAATAAATTCTGAAAAGGAAACCATTGTTTTCCTTGAAATTTATTCTGTAGCAATGATTTTTTATATCAGGATTTACAGGACATTCCATATCATTTATTTCAAAATAATTCCAGAAAAAACCTTTTTTCATTCTCACTTTGAGACTCGGTATTCTTTCAAGAGTAATTTTTAACGCTTCTTTCAGAATTTCAGGGTCAATTTCCTCTTTCAGTTCAACACCGAGACGAAAAACATTAGACCAACGCCTTGTGTTCTGACCGGGGAAAATTTTTCCTGCATTATCAAGTTTTATCCATCTGAGCGAATTGTTTTCCATACAGCTAATTCCTTTTTCGATATATATTGCAATTATACTACATGACATTCTTCTTTGCAAGAAGTTTATCTTTACTGCAAAAAAATCCCTCTGAAGTTTCAGACCTCAGAGGGATATTGTTTATATTTACTTATGTAAAATCAGAACAGATTTGCAAAGAAATCACCTATCTGATTGAAACCATCAGTAAGTATTTCGCCAAGCTCCTGAAAACCTAAAATAACACCTGCAAGGGGCATAAACAAAATCATAAGTGGCATAATAACCAGAACTACCCAACCCACAATTAATACCTCCTTTTTACCAAAGACTGCGAATGCCTTTTGCGTGAGCATTTATACGTGCAACGTCAATTGTGTTCACGTTACCATCACCATTTATCTCAGAACAGATGAAACTATAATCAGAAAGTAATGTTACGCCTTTTGCGTGGGCATTTGCACGTGCAACATCAATTGTATTTACTTTTCCATCACCGTTAATGTCCCCGAGTTTATTAAGTTGGATTTCAACTGAAACTTCGCTATTTGCTGCTGTTACCACATATTCTCGTGTGACATAAGTTTCTTTGTGAACAGTAACGGTATATGTACCGTCTTCAACGTTGTCAAATGAAACGTTTGTTGAGTCATTTGAAATAATTTTATCTGCTACAACATTACCCTCTGAATCAGTAAGAATTACAGTAATACCATCTGTAGGAATTGTTTTTCTTTCAGTTTCACCACAAACAGAACAAGTTCTTATTCTTTCGCCGTCAACCTTTTCCCATGCACTCCAATTGTGACCAAGAGCTTCCATCTCACTTGTAATTCTTGATATTTCAAAGCCACACATACAATATGTTACAGAGTAGCAGTAACCCGCTTCTATACATGTAGGGTTTACACCTTCTTCAAGTTCCACAACGCAACCTTCATGAGGTATAACATCAATTTCTTCGCCTGATTCAAGAAGCTCACCACAGATTGTGCAGTAGGTATCGCCTGTGTAACCTGTTTCTGTACAAGTAGAGTCAATTGCACCACGTACTTCTGTTTCAGCGTGTGTGCATTCTTCTGAATAATGAGCCTCTACCTTTGTCACTCTGAAACCATATTCAGTTACACTTCCGTCAGATGTAAGTCGGATTTCAACTGTATCACCCGGTACTGTAATTGTCTCACCTGCAAGATTAGAACCTGTGTACTTGCTACCTGTATATATACCAATCATCCCTCCGCCAACAAGTGAATCGCCCCAAGTATCGGAGTCAATATCCGGATGTTTACCATCTATGTAAATATAATCGCAATCGTATTCAACATACGTATCCTCAGAAAAAGTTACTGAGATACTTTCAGCACCCTCTTTATAAATAGTCCATGTTTCATCACAATTATTTTCATAGGGATGAGATGATTCTATAAAATCTTCTTCTCTAATTCCGCAAGACAAACATATGCCGTTTTTAAAATTATGAGCAAGAGCGTGGAATGCTTCGGCGTAAGAATATCCGCAAGCACATTCATAAACCTTGTATCCTAATTCTGCGCATGTTGCTTCTACACTTTCTGTAAGTACATAATGGGTTTCAATGTCTGTGCCATTGAGGAAGTGAACTTCTAAGAGGTCTTCTCTACTGACACCGATTTCAATTTTACTCCACTCTTCTTCTGTACCGGTGTAGTAAATTGTACATCCAAGGAACGCATAATCACCTATACTTGTGACACTGTTACCGATTGTGATTGACGAAAGGCTTGTACATCTAAGGAACGCAAAATCACCTATATTTGTAACATTATCCGGAATTGTTACTGATGTGAGGCTGTCGCAATCATAGAACGCAGAAAAACCTATACTTATTACACTATCAGGAATTTCGAAAGTTGTTCTGCTGTTTCCGATAGGATATTGAATCAGAGTTGTTTTATCTTTATTATATAAAACTCCATACTCATCGCTACTATAATATCGATTAGCAGAATCAACTGTAATTGAGGTAAGGCTGTCGCAACTAACGAACGCAGCATAACCTATACTTGTCACACTGTTTCCGATTGTGACTGAGGTAAGGCTGTAGCAAACTTCGAACGCCCAATCACCTATACTTGTCACACTGTCAGGGATTTCAAAAGTTTCCCTGCTATTTCCAACGGGATATTTAATCAGAGTTGTTTTATCTTTATTGTACAGTACACCATACTCATCACTGCTGTAATTTGTGTTATTTTCGTTAACAGTAATTGAGGTAAGGTTGTAGCAACCCGTGAACGCACCTACACCTATACTTGTAACGCTGTCCGGAATTGCGACTGAGGTAAGACTTTCGCAATAATAGAACGCATGAACACCTATATTTGTGACACTATCAGGGATTGTGACTGATGTAAGGCTTTGGCAATTACCGAATGCCCAATCACCTATACTTATAACGCTGTCCGGGATTGTGACTGAGGTAAGGCTTGTGCAATATCTGAACGCAGAATCACATATACTTGTAACAGGATATCCTTCAATAGTTGAGGGAATTATAACATCTGCGTCAGAGCCTGTGTATTTTGTGATTGTAACTTCACCGTTTTCGATGGTGTATTCGTAATCAATAGATTCTTTTGCATAATGAATTGTTGCATCAGTCAGACAACCATTACCGTAACTGAAATCAATCTTGTTCCATTTCTTTTCTGAACCGCCATAATAGACATCAGTAATATTTTCACAATATCTGAATGAATACAAGCCAACACTCATAAGACCTTCAGGAAGAGTTACTGTTTCAAGATTTGATGAACCCTCAAAAGAAAAATCATTAATATATACAGTGTTCTCATCAACCGTATATTCAGTTATTGCGGATGCAGCAGGATATCTGATAACAGCAGTTTTGTCCTTGTTATAAAGAACTCCATTTTCATCTGTACAATAATATTTATTGTTTTCACTGATTGTAATACGTTCAATTGAAATGCTACCTGCAAAAATCTCATAATCAAGTTTAAGATTTTCAGAATTACCGAGATTCACCTCTCTGAGGTTTTCACATTGTGAAAATGCATTTGCATTAATAAATTCAACCTTATCAGGGATTGTTATTGATTCAAGACTTGAACAGCCTCTGAATGAATAATTTCCTATAGTAACAAGTTCATCAGGAAGTATAACACTTTCAAGGTTTTTGCTATACTCAAACGCACCATCAGCAATATAAGCGGTGTTTTC
Organism: Acutalibacteraceae bacterium; assembly: GCA_045648125.1. Taxonomy (GTDB): domain Bacteria; phylum Bacillota; class Clostridia; order Oscillospirales; family Acutalibacteraceae; genus SIG575. The sequence goes on along the minus strand of JAZRNJ010000318.1, from coordinate 5,024 downwards.
ATCAACAGTATACTCAGTCACAGGAGAAGCAGGAGGATAAATCAAAAGACCTGTTTTGCTTTTACCGTAAAGTATACCGTATTCGTCCGTGCAATAGTTTCTGTTTGCCTCACCGATTTTAATTTTCTCCAGAGACTCACAGCCGTCAAAAATATCATAATCCATCAACAAGGTTTCGCTGTTACCGAGGTCAGCAATTTTTAAAGAGGTACAACAGTAAAAAGCACAATCGGAAATACATGTAACTGTATCAGGAATTACAATTTCTTCAATATTTTCACAGTAAGAGAAAGCATATCTTTCTATCACTTCAAGACCGTTGTTAAAATCTATACTTTTAAGTGCATAGAAACAACTGAATGCGTCATCACATATTGTTTTAAGTGACAACGGAAAAGAAATTGATGTGAGTATCTCGTTAGAATCATCCGTTGAATGAAAATTCTCAATACTCACAACGGGATATCCGCCCAGTGTTTCAGGAATAACGATATCACCTGACGGGTCTTCGTTACATCCCACAATTGTTGCTTCGCCGTCTTCTACGGTATACTCGTAGATTCCGTCTGTGTACGCGTGGGCGTCAAGTCCTGTAAATCCCGTCAGCGGTGCTGAGCACAAAACAAGTGCAACAGCAAGTATTACTGACAAAATTTTTGTATTTCTTATTTTCTTCATCTTTATCTACCCCTTAAAGTAACAAAGTTACACACATTGTAATACTTTTTACAATGTTTTTCAATGCTTTTTTATAACAATCCGGCTGTAAACCACAAAAAAATTGCATCAGAATTATAACAGATTTGTAAAATAATCACTCATCTGAGCAAAGCCTTCAACAAGGAACTCTCCCATGTTTTCAGCACCTGACATAATGCTCCATACAGGCAAAACCATTATTGCCGAAGGTATCAAAAAGAAAGCACACCATCCCATTTTTATATCTCCTTTTTCTTTGTAACAAATTACCGGACTCAGAAATAAAATTCTACACTCGGAAAAGAGCCTCCACTGAAAAGTCCCGCAAAATTTTCAAACATCATCGGAATCATTTCCGTGAAAATCAAATCATAAAACCCACCCAATGATTCAAATTCACCGTTAAAAAGATAATATAACGGTGCAACCAACATAGCAATCGGTCCAAAAAACATTCCCATAAAATTCAACTCCTTTATTGTGCTAAATCAAAACAGATTTGTGAAGAAATTTCCGATTTCTTCAAACCCCTGTGCTAACGCTATGAACGGCATCAGAGGAAAAATAACAAGCAAATAAACAATACCCATATTTACAACCTCTTTTCAAATTAAAAATTAAACAGATTTGTGAAGAAATCACCTATTGTTTCAAAAATATCAATTATAAAATAAATAGGCATCGCTATCGGTAAAATCGGTGCGATTATCGCAAGTACCCAACCCATGATATCCTCTCCTCTCTTTATTCTTTTTTTAAATTTTTACAGGAAATTTTTCCCTGTGAAATATCATGTAATGCATAATAATACAAAAATTATTAATTTTCAATGGTAATTCCATTAAGAAAAAAAGAGAAAAAATTAAGATTAATTAATCAGCTTTTTCAACTGTATACATATTTTTACATAAAAATTTTTGTGTTAAAATATTTCGTGTAAAGAAATATATTTTCGATGTTTCTGACAAATACACACCTGTAAACTTGTTCAATAAGCACATAAAAACAAAATAGGATTAACCAACAAAACTGTTGATTAATCCCTTTTTCAGTTGAAAAACTCCTTGTAAAACCGATTAACACGGCAAAAAATTAATTTGTGAAGACCGATTTCTTTATAATTCTTAATAAACATGCACAAGAAAATCGTCCTCGTAACAATTCCGATTAACTTTCACAGCAGAAACATCACCTGTATAATTAACAACAGGCTCAGGATTTCCACCCCAACCGTTACCGTTCCATTTTTTCTTCAGCCGATTTTGTGATTAAACTTTCAAAGCCGTCTTTTTTCAGGCTGAGAAGTCCTTCAATTGTAGTACCACCCGGTGAACATACTCTGTCTGCAAGTTCAATTGGATGAATACCGCTTTGTTTAATAAGTTCAGCACTGCCGATAACAGTCTGCAGAGCAATTTCTTCTGCTTCATCTCCAAGGCCCAATTCTTTACCTGCTTTTGCCAGAGCAGAAATAAATTCTATTGTCAGTTCTTCAGTTATTGATTTAAGTTTATCTTTAGTTTCCATTATGTACACCGCCTTTTTTCTATTGTAACACACAGAAAAAATATTGACAATGTTTTTCGCAAAAAAGAGTTGCATATTTTCTATGCAACTCCTTATCGAAAACCAAAGTTATCTCATGTTTTCTTCGTATGATCTGATCATCTTTTTAACCATCTGGCCACCAACAGAACCTGCTTCACGAGATGTGAGGTCACCGTTGTAACCCTGTTTGAGGTTAACGCCTACTTCAGATGCAGCTTCCATTTTGAAACGGTTGAGAGCTTCTCTTGCTTCAGGCACCATGCTCTTTGAGTTATTGCTTCTTGACATATTATTTTCAACTCCTTTGCTGTGTTTTCGCGTTTGCAAAGTTATTGTGTGTTAATAATGCAAAAATATAATGTGCAAAAATTTGTAAAAAATAAAGTTAATTACAGGCTTTAATTTTATAAAAAAACAGCAGAAGTTTTCATCCGAACTTCTGCTGTTTTTGGTTTTATTTAATTGTAATCTGACACATTTTCATTGTGGTGAGTGCTGCTTCATGAGTTTCGGGTGTTACACCTGCACAACATGAGGAGTCAACTGAAATTTCTGCTTCGGGGAAATTTGCTTTCAGCACAAGTGCGTTTGATACAACGCAGATATCTGTGCAGAGTCCCACAAGTTCTGCAGTAAAATTTTCACCCTCAGTTTTTTCTTCAATGAAATCAGGCAAATCAACTGAACCGAATGTTATTTTTTCAACAACAGTATAGTCTTTTCCCTCAAGTGATTTCTGAACGTCACTGTTCAGTTGCCAACCATCTGTATCTTTTATACAATGAGGCACAGGAAGATTTTTACCCTCTGAAGTTTCCATATAATCTTCAAAATGTGTGTCGTAAGTGACGATGATTTCACCGTCAAAACCATTTATTTTATTGACAACCTTATCAACAATTGCCACAGCTTCTTTTGTACCCAAAGCACCGTCAACAAAGTCCTTCTGCATATCCACTACTATGAGAAACTTTTTCATTTAAATTTTCCCCCACAGCAAATTGAAAATCTTCATTCTGCTTTCCGATTCATTGTAGTTTACATCAATAGGGTCGGAGCTTCTGTAAAAACTGTCAATCGTGTCTTTAAGTAAAAGATAGAATGGTGTTGCCTTTACAAAATAAATTGCATAGTGAATAAAAGCATGACCGTAAATTTCAATTGCAATTCTTTCGCTGTCCATTCCGTGGAAATCTTCCCCGTTACCATAAGTATCAATTATTTTCTGTGCATATTCTCTGCAGAATTTTCTGCCAAGAAATCTTGAATCCATGTGAACACTGAATTTTCCGTTTTCTTCACTTACAGACATAGGTTTAGGCACACCTGTTTCCCAATCTTCTTTCGGCAGATAAGAAAAAGCAATTTCAAGGATATAAAGACCTGCTTCTTCTTTTGTAAAATCATGTTCAATCATGGAAGTAATTGTCGCAAACAATACACTCATAGGAACATTTTTGGCAATATACAGAAGTCCTGCAACCATCCCCAGACCTAACAAAGTGTTATCTAACAACGCCACTTCTTCATTCAGAGCCTTCTGCTCAGCTGCAACTGATTTCGTTTCACTCGCAGCAAAAACAGTCTGTGTTCCAAACTGGAAAACAGTCACCAACACAAGAATCGCTGAAATTACTCTGAGATATTTTTTGGTTTTCATTCCGATAGCCCCCTTATTTTCTTCCTAAATATTCTTCAAGCACCTGTCCTGTTTCTTTCATTGCCTTTGCTGCTTCAACACCTACATATCTCCAATGCCAGGGTTCGTAAATAATTTCGGTAATTGACTGCTTATCCTCTGACTTGGGATAGCGGAGAATAAATCCGTAATCCTGTGCATGTTCGTCCAGCCATGCAAATGCTGCTGAATTTTCAAAATCTTCAGTAACCCAACCGATATCCATTGCCAGACCTGCATTGTGTTCACTTGTTCCCGGAGGAAGAATAATTCTCGCTGCATTCTGAGTTGCAGTTACCTTGTCATAACCCTGAGAAACATAAAGGTTTATTTTGTTATTAAAGTTATTTTTCTGTGTTTCATAGCTTCTGTAGCCTGAATTGGGGGTTAATGTAACTCCGTCTGCCTTAGCTGCATCATACATTTTCTGATAATGAGGTGCAACTCTGTAATCAAGATAAATACCTGAACCCGCAACTGCTTCTGCAAGTTTGGGTGTATATCCCTCTTTGAGGATATAGTTTCTGTTGACAAGAGTCAAGTGCCAGTCTTTTTCAGAAATTTCGATTTCTGTAGGATTGAAGCCCGCATAGGAATAAGCATAGCCTGACTCAGTAACAGGAACTGAGGGTGTAGGTGTCTGAGTCTGAATCTGACCGTCGTTTTTAACAAGATAGTTCATACTTACCCAACCTGAATAGTTACCGTAAAGTGTGAATCCCCATCCGTCTTTTTCTTCTGAAATTATAAGTAATGTACCGCTGGGTACTGTTGTCACAACGTTAAATTCAGACCCTGCACCTGCACGCATATTGAGGGGGTCTCCGTCATTTGTTCTGACCATATATGAATTAGGAGAAACTGTCACCTGCTCAGTTGTTGTTTCAGGAACAGCTGTTGTTGTTTCTTCCTCTTCCTTTCCGCCACAGGCAGAAAATGTTGACAATATTATCACTGTTGCAGAAAGCAGACAGATAAATTTCTTCATTTCTCTACACATCCTTTATTTTCTTAACATTTTTATTGCTCTGACTTTTGAAAAAGCCTTTATAAACAAGGGTATCACCACAGACTGCACCGCAATGAGCACAAGTGTCTG
>JAZRNJ010000317.1:0-3584 GCA_045648125.1 Acutalibacteraceae bacterium | reverse complement strand
CTACCTGTAATTCAGAAGGTACTAAGCACCATACATGTGAAAATGACCCTGAACATCAGTATACAGAAATTCTTCCGATAAATCCTGAAAATCATGACAGCGAAGAAGTTATTAAAGATAATTTCGTTCCAACATGTACAGAGGACGGTTACACAGGCGACACTTACTGTTCAGGTTGTGGCGAAAAACTTACTTCAGGTGAGGCTATTCCTGCACATGGTCATGATTATCATAAGATTGATGAAAAATGTGTTGTACCCGATTATGATATCCCCGGATATGATTATTTTGAGTGCAGTTATGATGCTTCACATAATTACACTGTTGAAATTCCTGCACTTGTGAAAGATACATTTACTGCTACTTTCATTACAACAGCACCATTCTTTGCAGAAGATAAAGTTGTCGGTACTGTTCAGTTTGAAAAAGGCGACAAGTATGTAGATGAACCCGAAGTTGATACATACACAAACTACACATTTGCATGGGATGAATATGAACTTAACGATGAGGATATTGTAATTTACGGAAGATATACTCCTGTTGAATCTGACGAAATTACAGAACTCAAACCCGATAAAGATGCTGAGTATTCTGACGGTGTGGTTAAAATTACTCTTGAAGCCAAAGCCGCTACAAAGAATATCAAGATTCTTTCCAAGAAAACAAAACCTGTTGATATAGTTCTTGTTCTCGACCAGTCAGGTAGTATGGCTGAACAGCTTTCTTCTGACGGTACAACAAAACAACGTGCTCTTATTAATTGTGCTAACAGTTTTGTTGATGCCCTTTACGAAAACGCAGTTGCAACAGGTGCTGACCACAGAATTGCCGTTGTAGGATTTGCTTATTCTGATTACAATAACGGCAAATATCAGAACACAGGTATTCTCGCTACAACAGACGGTCAGTCTGTGAACTATTCTAAGCTTAACAATTCTGTTTACTCTAAGGCACTTATTCCTGTAGTATCTGCAAATGGAGTAAATGCGAATATTACTAAAGGTATTAATTCAGTTGCTGCTTCAGGTGCAACTGCAGCAAACCTCGGTCTTGAAATTGCACAGAATATTTATTCTGCAAATCCGAAAGAGGAAAACAGAGAAAGAATAATTCTCTTCATTACTGACGGTACTCCCACATCATGGGGTGAAACAACTAATCTTGTTCAGGATGTTGCAGCATCAGCAATCGCTAAAGCAAACACAATCAAGAGTGAACAGGGTGCTAAAATTTACAGTATCGGCGTTCATGCAGATGCTGATCCTACAGCAGAATTCACAACAGACGAAGATGGTGTTGTAACTGACAGCAAAAATAACTTCAAGTCATTTGACTTCAATCGTTTCCTTCATGCAGTATCATCAAACTATCCTGATGCTCAGAGTATGTATGTATCAAAAATGGGTAACGGTTCTAAGGGTAGTGGCTTCTATATGGCAGTAAACGACACTGAAAATCTTAATGATATTTTCACATCAATTCTTTATAGCGCTGTCTATGTTGTGACAACTTTTGACAAAGTTACAATCACAGATACAATTTCTGCAGATTTCACTCTCACACTTGAACAGGAAGCAGAAATGAGAGAAAATCTTATCAGCACTCTCGGAATTAAGGATGAAGATATTACTGTTATTCGTAACGAAGACGGAACCACAACTGTAAAATTTGAAAACATCAGAGCGAAAAAAGTTTATAACGCTGATGGCAGCAGTTATTACAGTGCTAAAGTTTCATTCAATGTTTCTGCAAATGAAAATACTTTGCCCGGTGGTGATTTCGAAACAGGCACAGAAGATGCCGGTGTTGAAATTGGTGGCGAAAGAGTAGAAAGTTTTGATGTGCCGACAGTAAGTATTCCTGCAGACAGAAACATTATTGTGTTCACAATTGACGGTGTTGTTTATCGCATTGATGAAGCACAACTCGGTGATAAAGTTGAAATTCCGGAAACCGACCTTGCTCAGTGGAATCTTCATACAGGAACTTCTGTAACAGGCAATTACGCTGTGTTTGAAGCAGGTTCAGAAGATCCCGGTCATACAGAGGGCGAATGGGTAGTTATTAAAGAACCAACTTGTATCATGGCAGGTGAGGAAGAACTTACTTGTCTGTTCTGTAATGAAGTTATTGCAATACGTGAAATTGCTACAACAACACACACAGAAGGCGAGTGGGTGACTGTTAAAGAAGCTACATGCACTACTGCAGGTTATGCAGAACTCAGATGCGTACATTGTAGTGAACTTCTTGATTCAAAAGAAATTGAATCACGTGGTGAGCATGTTGAAGGTGAATGGACAGTCAACACTGAAGCAACATGCACAGAAAACGGACTTGAAGAGCTTTTCTGTACTGAATGCGGAGAACTGATTGCTTCAAGAGAAATTCAGGCAACAGGTCATGCACCAAAAGAGGAACATTCATCAGATAAAACAAAGCATTGGATTGAATGTACATGTGGTGAAGTTCTCGAAAGTGGTGAACATACATTCGCATGGATGATTGTTTCTGCACCGACATGTACAACTGTTGGTGTTATGAATGAAGAGTGTACAGTTTGCGGATATGAACGCAATACAGGTCTTACAATCAGTAAAATTCCTCATACAGCAGTAAAAGTAGAGAAGGTTGATGCAACTTGTATCGACGAAGGTAACATCGAATATTACACTTGTGTAGTATGTCAGCTTCTGTTCAGCGATGACATGTGCACAAAAGAAATTTCGATTTCCGAAACCATTATGGAAAAAGCTGATCATACATGGGGTGAATGGACTCAGATTGTACCTCCTTCAGACACTGAAAATGGTAAAGAGGAACGTAAGTGTACAGTTTGTAGCGAAACAGAAATCAGAGATGTTGAACCTGAGTATGTTTCAAAAATTATTGATAACCTCAAACTCCTCCGTGGTTCAGCCTCAATGAAGACATATAAGGGCGAAGAATACATCGCAATTACAATGGCTTCTGGCAGAACAATGACAGGTCTTTACAAAGATATGGTTGACGGTGGTACAGTTGAACTTGTTGACATTGTCGGCACAATTCAGGACAGAGCAGGTGACTACGTTGCATATCAGTCACAGAATGCTACTAACCCTGTTGCAACAATGAAAGTAACTTACGCTGACGGAACAGTTGAAACTTATCCTGTAGTGTTTGAACTCTACGAAATGGAAAGAGAAATTCCGTTTAATCCCACAACAAAAATTAAGCCTATCAGAGGTTCTGTTTCAATGGCAGAAGATGCAAAGGGTGAATATATCCTCGTTGAAATGCTTGAAGGTCAGTCATCAGTCGGTGTTTATAAAGCATCACTTGACGGCACAACTGCAACGCTTGACGGTGCAGAAGGTATGTTCACAGAGCAGGAAAAACTCTACATTTTCTACGGCTCACAGAATACATTCAACCCCGAAGGCAGACTCACAGTTACAGAAGCAGACGGCTCACAGTCAACATACAGAGTAGTATTCAAAATGTACGAAATGGACCCCTATGTAAACGTTGCAAAAGGTTTACGTCCTGTACGTGGTGCTGTAACATTTGATAAAGACGGCACAATCCGTATCAAAATG
>JAZRNJ010000316.1:0-8031 GCA_045648125.1 Acutalibacteraceae bacterium | reverse complement strand
TTTATATAGGTGACGTGCGTGACCCTCAGTCTATCGATATAGCTATGCGTGGAGGGGTAGATTACATCTTTGCTGCTGCAGCTCTTAAACAAGTGCCTTCATGTGAGTTCTTCCCTATGCAGGCTGTGGAGACTAATGTGTATGGTACAAATAATGTGCTTGAATCGGCTATTCGTCATGGTGTGAAGAATATCGTAGTGCTTTCTACTGATAAAGCTGCATATCCAATTAATGCTATGGGTATTTCTAAGGCTATGATGGAGAAGGTTGCTACTGCAAAAGGTCGCCAACTTGGTGAAAATGCAAAGACAACCATATGTTGTACTCGCTATGGTAATGTAATGTGTTCCCGTGGTTCTGTTATTCCTCTCTTCATTGATCAAATTCGGGCAGGAGATCCTATTACGATAACGAACTCGAAGATGACTCGCTTTCTCATGAATCTTGACGAAGCAGTTGACCTTGTTAAGTTTGCCTTTGAACATGCAAATCCGGGTGACCTTTTTGTTCAGAAGTCTCCGGCTTCAACAATCGAAGACCTTGCAAAAGCAGTTCAGAAACTTTTCGGTGACACAGGCACAAGAATTATCGGCACAAGACATGGCGAAAAACTTTACGAAACTCTCATGACTCACGAAGAAAGACTGAGAAGTGAAGATATGGGAGGATATTTCAGAGTTTCTGCTGACAACCGTGACCTTAACTACGATAAATTCATGGTTGACGGAACAGTCAACACAATGGCTGATTCATCATACACAAGCCATAACACAAACCGTCTTGACGTTGACGGTACAGTTGAGAAAATCCTCACAACAGACTATGTTCAGGAAGCACTCAAAGAACTCAATAAATAAAATTTTCAGTCGGATGTTTCTCGCAGACATCCGACTTTTTTTATTTATACTTGCGTAGCAAAAACTTGATTTTTGTTCAAAAAAAATATATACTTAATAAGGTGATACATATGTCTTTGTCAAGTCGAAAGAAAATACGTCTTGAAAATTATGACTATTCTTCAATCGGTGCATATTTCATAACTCTTTGCACTAAAAATAAAGAACATAATCTTTCCCGTATCATCGTAGGGGACGGGTTGCCCGTCCCGAAAAATACGACCTACGGTGATATTATTGAAAAGTATATAAATGAAATAAAAATTAAGTATCCCAATGTTTCCGTTGATAAGTTTGTTATTATGCCAAACCATATACACATGATTGTTGTGATTTCCCAATGCGGGACGGGAAACCCGTCCCCTACGATAAGCACAGTAATGGGATGGTTTAAATATCAGACAACAAAAGAGATAAACAATATGCGTTCTTTACCCTCAGAAGCCTTCTGGCAAAGGTCATACTTTGACCATATTATCAGAGGCAGACAGGACTATGAGGAACAATGGAGATACATTGATGAAAACCCTGTCAGATGGATTCATAAAATCTGAACGATTTTTTCGTAAATTGTGAACAAAATGGAAAAACCTTTTCATTATTGTTTAAAAAAAGTACATACTATTTTGTAAAAATAAGGTATAATATAATTGTAAACTAACAAAAGGAGTGTTCTTTTATGGCAACAGAAAAAATACTTATTGTGGATGACGATACCAACATCTGCGAACTTCTCAGACTGTACCTTGAAAAAGAAGGCTACTCAACAGTTATTGTCAATGACGGACCCGGTGCAGTGGTGGCATTCCAGACTGAACAGCCTGCCATTACTCTGCTTGACATCATGCTTCCCGGTCTTGACGGTTGGCAGGTATGCAGGGAAATCAGAAAAACTTCAAACAAACCTATTATTATGATAACTGCAAAAGGTGAAACTTTCGATAAAGTTCTCGGTCTTGAACTTGGTGCTGACGACTACATTGTAAAACCCTTTGAAGCAAAAGAAGTTGTAGCAAGAATCAAGGCAGTTCTCAGAAGAACTTCATCTTCTGTGGCCGAGACAGTAAAGGAAGTAAACTTTGATAAACTTTCAATTAACCTTACAAATTACGAACTTAAAGTAAACGGTGAACAGGTTGATACTCCTCCCAAAGAAATGGAACTTATTTTCCACCTCGCTTCAAACCCCAACAGAGTTTTCACCCGTGACCAACTTCTTGATGAAGTATGGGGATTTGACTATTACGGTGATTCAAGAACAGTTGACGTTCACGTTAAACGTCTCAGAGAAAAACTTGAGGGTGTTTCTGATAAATGGGAACTCAAAACCGTATGGGGTGTAGGATACAAATTTGAAACAAAATAATTTTTGCTTTCCTATAATATAATAATAAGGAGTTGCAAAAATTGAAATTAGGTAAAGTTTCATTTAAAAAGTCAAGCACCTTCAGAAAATACTTCCTCAGTATTTTCTCATCAGTTATGATTGTGCTTGTGGCTTTAGGTATGTCTCTTCTGGTTTTTATCGCAAACTACTGGAAAGACACCAACGTTGACCTGCTTACAGAAAACGTAAAAAAACTTTCCGTCACTGCTTCACAGTTTTTTGAACTTGACGAAGAAAACGAATATGTCAATAACCCTACAGTTATGCTTGCTTATTCGATTTCACTTGTGTCAAACTCAATTAATTCCGATTTATATATATGCGACCTTGACGGAAATGTTATACTGTGCAAAGATATTGTCAATGCTGCAAAACCTGTTCAGTCAAAGCCTTATTGTGAAAAACATTCGGGAATGAAATTCTCCCGCAGCATTATCACTCAGGCTGCAAAAGGAAATTATCAGGTTGCAGGTGAAATTCCTGAAATTGACAAGGATTTTGCTCTTGTTGCAGGTGAACCGATTACAGTAAACGGCAGAACAATCGGTGTAATTATCGGTGCTCAATCAGGTCTCGGTTCGATGTACCCATTTGTTATGTCAATTTTCAGGATGTTCCTGCTCTCTGCACTTGTGGCTTTCCTTGTTGCTTTCGTTGCAGTTTATGTTGTAACCTATACAATTACAAAACCTCTGAGAAAAATGTCTCAGATTACAAAGGAATATGCAACAGGTGACTTTTCAAAAAGAATTGAAGTCAAAGGAACAAATGAACTTGCAGAGCTTGGCAACGCTATGAACTCTATGGCTCAGTCACTTTCTGCTCTTGAATATTCACGACGTAGTTTCGTTGCAAATGTATCTCATGAGCTTAAAACTCCTATGACTACAATTGGTGGTTTTATTGACGGAATACTTGACGGCACTATTTCTCAGGATGAAGAAGAACGTTATCTTAAAATCGTTTCAAATGAAGTGAAGCGTCTTGCTCGATTAGTCAGTTCAATGCTCAATCTTTCAAAAATTGAAGCGGGAGAACTTTCTCTCAATCTGAAAAAAGTTGACATCTCAAAACTCATTTTCAGCACTCTTCTTTCTTTTGAACAACTTATAAACAACAAGTCAATTGATATCAAAGGTCTTGACACTATGGACACAATCAGAGTCAACGCTGACGAAGGTCTCCTCGGTCAGGTTCTTTACAACCTTATTGACAACGCTGTAAAGTTCACAGAGGAAGGCGGTTACATTGATGTACATGCAGAGCAGACACACAATGTAACAACAGTTACAATAAGAAACAGTGGTGCAGGTGTTCCTGCAGATGAAATTGAAAGAATTTTTGAGCGTTTCTATAAAGTTGATAAATCCCGTGGCCTTGACACGAAAAGCACAGGCCTCGGTCTTTACATTGTAAAATCAATTGTAGAAATGCACGGCGGTACAGTTGAAGCTACAAGTGAACTTGGCAAATATACTCAGTTCAGATTTACAATCCCAAATGTTTAAAATTATAGCAAACCGGCATAGCACCGTAGGGACGTCGTTTCGGCGCCCGTCTGAAAATATATGAATATCAATAGTGGGACGGGAAACCCGTCCCCTACGATACAGTTGTTGGTTTGTTCTTTCAAAAAATATATCAGCATCACAACCGAAAGGATGAAATAAATTGGACGATAACAACAAAGACATTTTTAACGCAGATAATGAGGAAACTGCTGAAATCAAACTTCCTGAAGAAGAAAAAGCAGAATCTGAAGTAACTATTGAACCTGCTGAAGAAAAGACTCAGACTTCTTCAGACAGCGTAAACTCATCTTCCTATTCTTCAAGACAGTATTCTCAGAACCCCTATTCACAGAATCCTTATTCTCAGAATAATTACTCTCAGTATTCTCAGCACGGACAGAATTATCAGGGCGGATATTACTACACAGGAACTCCTGACAACAATTATTCAGACACTAAAAAGCACAATAAAAAAGGTCTCAGAACTATCCTTTCAATTGTTGCTGTTATAGTTGCTCTTTCAATTGCATTCGGTATCGGAACGGTTGTCGGCGATAATTCCTCTTCTTCTCCTGAGGCGGGAGAAAGTTTTTCAGGTGACGGCACGGTAATCACAAACAACAAAACTCCCGATTCTCCCAAAGTTACAGGCGATAAACTCACAACCGAGCAGATTGCCGAAATCGGCAGAGCATCAAATGTAGGTGTTCTTGTTTATTCGCAGAGCAGTGGTTACTACACTCAGTCAGGCTCTAATCAGGCAGGTGAAGGTACAGGTATTGTTGCGAAAATTTCTGAAGATAAAAAATCAACTTATATTCTCACCTGTGCTCACGTTATCAGCGATAAGGGTGTCAGCGTAAAAATTCTCCTTGAAGACGGCACAACTTACGATGCTGACATTGTAGGTTTCGACCAGCAGACAGACGTAGGTGTTCTGAAAGTTAAAACAACAAAACTTACCTGTGCAGAATTCGGTGATTTCAAAAAACTTAAAGTAGGTTCTCCTGTTTACGCAGTAGGTAACCCCGGTGGTTCTGAATTTTTCGGTTCTGTAACAAACGGTATTGTTTCTGCAATCAGCCGTTCAATCAACAATGAAATCGGCTATACAATGGACTGCATTCAGCACAACGCTGCAATTAACCCCGGTAATTCAGGTGGTGCACTTCTCAATGAGTATGGTCAGGTTATCGGTATCAACTCATCAAAAATCGCAAGTACAGAGTATGAGGGTATGAGCTTCTCTGTGCCCATTTCAACAGCACTTGAAGTTGCAAACGACCTTATTGCAAAAGGTTATGTTCCCAACAGACCAAAACTTGGCATCACTTACAGCCTTGCATCATCTCACAGCACTTATGCTATGGTTGTACAGATTAAGGGACTTCCTGCAGGTTCACTTATTATCAGAGGTATTTCTTCAGACAGTGACCTTAAAACAAGTGACATTCAGGTTGGTGACATGATTACTGCAGTTAACGGAAAAGACCTTGACACTCCCGACGTACTTCTTGATATTATTGACAAATCCAAAGTCGGTGATGAACTGAAACTTAAAATCTGCAGAGTAAACACAGACTACTCTGTAAAAGAATTTGAAGTAACAGCAAAACTTATTGAAGACAAAGGTTCAACTGCAGTTGAAGATGAAACCACAACTTATATCAACCCCTTTGACTACTTCAATCAGTACGGAAACGGCGGTTACGGTTATTGATGAAAATGCAAAATGCAAAATGTCGGGTCTGCGACACAATTTTATAATGATATCAACGGCTACACCGTAGGGGACGGGTCTCCCGTCCCGAATAAAATATCATAAAAATTTGCGGGAGCCAAAACGGCTCCCCTACGATGTCGTCAAAGGTTTTGCAAAATATTTGGTTCTGAGGTTGTATTTTTACAACCTCTTTTTATTGACAGTATTTTTCAATAATGGTATAATAAATTTTAACATGTACGTATATTAAGGAGGTTAAACTTATGGACATGATTGTAAGAATTTTATCGTTGGGACTTGCTATGGTAATGTTTCTTTTCCAGGGAGATTTTTCCACAACAGCATCATACCTTAAAATTCTCCCCGACACAGCAGCAATGGGTCTTTCTTACCTTGATTTCTCACACACAGTCAAAGGAACATCAGAAAAAGAAATGGCAGCTTACATTGACGAGGCTCAGGAAGATGTGAAACATCCCTTCATCCTTGCCGACAAAGAAGATTTTGATAAAGTACGTAATGAATATTTTTCTGAAGACGGTGATGAATACATAAAAGAAATCTTCGGCTACTCAATGGAACGTGCAGACCAGTTAGCAGACGGTCCTCTTGTTGAATATATCTATGACGATGATGACGGCATACTTGAAGTTTCTCGTCAGATTCTCAGCCGTGTTATCACACTTTCTGCTGCATGGCAGGTAACAGGTGAAGAAAAATATGCTGAAAAAGCATTCAAAGAACTTGAAGCAGCTTGTAACTATAATTCATGGAACCCTGACCATTTCCTTGATGTTGCAGAAATGGCGCTTGCAATGAGCATTGGTTACGACTGGCTTTTCGATTACCTGACAGATGCTCAGAAAGAACTTATCAGAATCAACGTTTATGACAAGGCTATCATCCCTGCAATTGAAGGTGACATCCTTGCTCAGAACTGGTGGATATGGTCAAACACAAACTGGAACACAGTATGCTACAGTGGTATCGGTATTGCATGTATGACTTTCTCAGAATATTATGAGGAAGAGGCAGCAGAAATTCTTTCAAAAGCAACAAAATTCATGCCTATGACTTTTGCTCTCTTTACTCCTGACGGTGTTTATGTTGAAGGTACAGGCTATTGGGAATACTGCACAACATACCTTGTTTACTTCCTTTCAACTTCAAGAAATTATTTCGGCACAGACTTCGGTCTTTCTGAAATTGACGGTGTTGACAAAGTAGGCTACTATCCCATCTATGTAACAGGTGCTCAGGGCGTTTTCAACTATGGTGACAACAAGCCCGAACCTCTCCACGGTCCTTCAATGCAGTGGTTTGCTGATGAATACAACTCACCACTCCTTGCAGAATTCCAGAAAACTGCTAACCCGAGAAATAACGAAGACAGAGAAGCAACTCTCTCTGCTATATGGTATGATACATCTTTCTCAGGTGAAAACGCTGATTTCTCAAACGAACCTCTTGCTCTCTTCTCAAAATCAAGCGGTTTTGAAGATATGGCAATTATGAGAAGTGCTTACCTTGACCCGAACGCTACATTTGCTGCTATCAAGTCAGGCTACAACTACACAAACCACGGAGACCTTGACGTAGGTACATTTGTATTTGATGCAATGGGCGAAAGATGGGCAGAAGAACTCGGCCCCGGTGACTACGGTGCACCTCAGTACTTTGCAGGTCTTGTAGGTTTCGGCAGATGGCAGGTTTACCGTAAACGTGCAGAAGGGCAGAACACTCTCGTTATCAACCCCGATAAAACTCCTGATGACCAGTACGCTTTCGCAAAAGTTGAAATTTCTTCTTTCCGTGAAACAAGCCACGGTGGTAAAGCAATTATCGACATGACAGAAGCATATTGTCTCAACGGTGTAAAGGACGTTGTGCGTGAATTTGAAATGTTCGACAACCACTCAAAACTGAGAATTACAGATACAGTTTCATGCCACTCAAAATCAGAAATTTATTGGTTCATGCACACAAAAGCTGCAATAGAAATCCTTGATGAAGGCAAAACTGCAAAGCTTACAATCGGTGATAAGTCACTTCGTGCAACACTTGACAATTGTGACGGCACATTCTCAGTAATGGATGCAGTAAGACTTGACGGTACAGTTTCAGAATATGACAAAGACAACACAGGCATTCAGAAACTTACAGTTCATCTTGAAGATATTAAAGAAGCAAAAATCAACGTAATTCTTGAACCCTGGGTTGATTAAAAGCAGAAACAAAAAACCTCGTTCATCAAACTGATGAGCGAGGTTTTTTCTTTATCATACCTTTTTAAAGTTATATCGCAGGGGACGAATTTCCCGTCCCGAATAAATTTTCATGAAACATTGCGGGAGAAGAAACGGTTCCCCTACAATATAACAATTAATGCACATATAAATTATAATTTACCTGTAAATTTATTTTTACACCGTAGGGCAGGGCCTTGGTCCTGCCGTCAGTTTTATCGGATTTTACGGCGAGAGCAAGCCCTCGCCCTACGATATTATTTTAATG
>JAZRNJ010000315.1:0-4224 GCA_045648125.1 Acutalibacteraceae bacterium | reverse complement strand
TCATCGCTGCAGTACCCACAAGTGTACCTGAAATGATACAGTCAGCAGTATTTTTACCCAATGCACTTTTTGCACGTTTGATACCGATGCTGGGAAGAAGTGAAGCAGAAGCCGAAAGTGCATTCATTGAAACGCTGATACCTGCCGCAATTGTACATCCGAGGAAACTTCCGTTTTCGTCAATCACATAAATTTTACTTGCTGTGCCAAGGTCTACAACAAAACAAGGCAAAGGATATTTTTTCAGTGCTGCAACACCGCCTGTTACAAAATCCGCACCGAGAGTTGACGGGTCATCAACAAGAATGTTAAGACCTGTTTTTATTCCGGGACCTACAACAAGAGGTGTAATGCCTGTAAATCTTCTTACAGCTTCGCCTAAAGGATAAGTTACCTCAGGCACAACACTGCTGAGAATACATCCCGAAAATTCATCTTTTTCCACAGAATACAATTTGAAAATGTTCATTATTTCACAGGCATACTGGTCTGCCATACGTTTTTTATCAGTTGCAAGACGTGAAACAAAAACAAGTTCATCGTCTTTGTAAGCACCTATTGTTATGTTTGTATTGCCTATGTCAATTGTTAAAACCATATTGCATCTCTCCGCAAATGTCACTTTTTGATAATTATACTCTATTATTTTTCAAAAATCAATGCTATAATATATTATATATTAATTTATGAGGTTATTTTTTATGGTTTGCAATGTATGTCCGAGAAAATGTAATATTGATAGAAGAGAAAAAGCAGGTTTCTGCGGTATGACAAACAAAATTAAAATTGCAAGGGCTGAACTTCATTTCTGGGAAGAACCCTGCATCAGTGGTGAAAAAGGTTCAGGAACAATCTTCTTTTCAGGCTGTCCTTTGAAATGTGTTTACTGTCAGAATGAAGAAATCAGTTCAGGTGGTTTCGGAAAAGAAATATCAACTGAACGATTAGCAGAAATTTTCAGAGAACTTGAAGAAAAAGGCGCACACAACATCAACCTTGTAACACCTACTCACTACTCTGACCAAATTCTGAAAGCATTTGAAATCTACAAACCTAAAATTCCCGTGGTTTACAACTGCTCAGGATATGAAGACACCCAAACTCTGAAAAAATTCAAAGACATTGTTGACATATATCTGACCGACATAAAATATTTTGACAGTGACGTAAGTGAAAAATATTCAAAAGCAAAAGACTATTTTGAAGTGGCATCAGAGGCTGTTAAAGAAATGGTTTCTCAGCAACCTGAAAACATTTTTGATGAAGACGGCATTATGAAAAAAGGTGTTATTATCAGACATCTTGTTCTCCCCCTTAATCTTACTCAGACAAGAAAAATCCTTGAATGGATAAAAGAAAATCTCCCTGAAAATGTAATCATCAGTCTCATGAGTCAGTATGTGCCTTTGAGAAAAGCATGTGAACATAAGGAAATTAACAGAAAACTTACTACAAGAGAATACGAAAAAGTCCTTGATATGTTCGATAACTTAGGTTTTGAATACGGTTTCATGCAGGAACTTTCATCTTCAAAAGAAGATTTTATACCACCATTTAATCTTGAAGGTGTGTGAAAAATATTCAAATAGATATTGATATTATTAAAAAAATATGTTAAAATTTAATGTATTTATTTACAGGAGGTAAAAACCATGAAAAAGAAAATTTTATCAGTAATCCTTACGGCACTCATGTTGCTGACAGTGTCCGTTCCCGCATTCGCAGCAAGCGAAGCAGCACCCTCAGGTGATGCACTTCAGTTCGGTGCAGACGGAAAATTCCAGATTCTCGTTCTCGCAGACGTACAGGACGACAACCCTGTTAACGAAGATACACTTCAGTATATTCGCGAAGCACTTGACACAGTAAAACCTGACCTTGTTGTTTTCAACGGTGACAACATCACTATCGATGACAAAGCGGCTTACGACCAGCTTATGCAGCCCCTTGTTGAAAGAGGTCAGAAATTCACTTTCGTTTTCGGTAACCACGATGTAGAAGAAAGAAGCTTCACACATGAAGACATTCTTAAAATCTATCAGTCTTATGAAGGTTGCCTTGCTTACGATGCAGACCCTGCTCTTCACGGCTGTGCAAACCATAATCTCCCCATCCTCTCATCAGACGGAACAAAGGTTGCTTTCAACCTCTGGATGTTTGACAGTGGCGACTACATGAAAGATGAAAACGGCAATTGGGTTGAAGGTAAACCCTATGACTGCGTAAGAAAAGACCAGATTGAATGGTACAAAAACGAAAGTAAAAAACTTGAAGAAGCAAACGGCGGTAAAGTTCCCTCAATTGCATTCCAGCACATCATCACAGAAGAAGGCGTAGCAGCAATTCTTCCTGAAATGCCCTCATTCCTCGGTGCTATCGGCAGAAGTTTCAACAACGGCAACGCTTATTCTTTCGTTCCCGTATTCACAAGAATCAAAAGTGGCTTCATTTTCGAACCCCCCTGCCCCTCACCTGATAACGACGGTCAGTGGGATGCATTTGTAGAACGTGGTGATGTTCTCGGTTGCGTATTCGGTCACGACCACGTAAACTCATTCATTGCTGAATATAACGGTGTTGACGCTATTATGGTTCCCGGTATTACAAGTGAATCATACAAAGACGATATGTTAAGAGGCGGCAGAATCATCACTATCGATGAAAACGACCCCTGGAACTACGAAACAGAAATGCTTCACTTCCATGCACTTGCACTCAAAGAAGGTTCTCTCATTCCCGAAGTTACAGGTCAGAGCATTGCATCTTTCAGACTTCAGGAATTCCTTCTCGGCCTTTCAGAAGTTGCTCTTAAAATCGGTCAGATTCTCACTTTCTTTGTAAGATAACTTAATTTCTGACACTTTTCTGAAGGAGGGTACACAATGGATACCAACGTAAAAGCAATCGATACGTCCAGAAACTATGTTCCTAAAAAGGAATTCTGGATGTACTGCATCGGTGGTGCCGGTCAGGGTATGATTTATGCAATCATGTCTTCATACATATCTGACTTTTACACCAACGTAATGCAACTTCCTCTTATTTTTGTTCTTCTTCTTATGCTCCTTGCGCGTGTATGGGACGCAATCAATGACCCCATGATGGGTATGATTGTTGACAGAACGACAACAAAATGGGGCAAAATGAGACCGTACATTCTCTGGGCAGTTATTCCCATTGCTGTGCTTTCTTTCCTTATGTTCTACATTCCCGAAGGCTTCAACAGAACTCAGCTTATGATTTATGCAGGTTTTGTTTATGTTCTCTGGGGTATGACCTATACTATTGCAGACGTACCTTTCTGGAGTCTTCCCAATGTTATGACTCCCAACCCCGATGAAAGAGGTAAAGTTATTTCTGTTGGTAAAACAGTCAATGGCGTAGGTTCTGCAATTCCCATGCTCATCTTTGCTGTGCTTGGATTTGTTGTTCCGAAAATCCTTCCCGATGCTTCAACTGTTGAACAGGATAAATACAAATACATCCTTATTGCAGTTATTGCATCTGTTCTCGGCGGACTTCTTTATGCAAACACATATTTCCATGCAAAAGAACGTGTGAACATTCCTAACAAACCGAGACGTGACAAATCAGAGCCTTCAACACTCAAGAGAATTTTTAAATGTAAACCTCTTATGCTCGTTGTTTATATGGGCATTCTTTCAAGCGGCAGATATCTTGTTCAGGCTGCATCAGTTCACGTTGCAAGATATGGTCTTTATGTTGGACCCGAAATTACTGCAGATATGTCATCATCACAGAAAGCAGAACTTATTCAGAACAGTATTTCAACCGTAAGCTCTATTCTCATGGTATGCGCTGCTGTAGGTATGTTTGGTTCAATGCTTGTAATGCCTTTCCTTTACAAGAAATTCAATTACAAAAAAATCATTATCTTCACATGTCTTTTAGGTTTTGCAGCTTCAGTTGTCACAACAATTGTAGGTTGGCTTGTTGATACAAGATATGCTCTTTATGCATGCATCCCCTTTATCATCCTTTCATGTGTACCTCTCGGTGCACTCAACGTTACTTCAGCCGCTATGATTGGTGACTGTCTTGACTATATGGAATGGGAAACAGGTCACAGAGATAACGCTCTCGGTGCTGCATGTCAGTCATTTGTCAACAAACTCGGTAACGCAGTTGCAACAACAGGCATTATTCTTATGTATATGCTTATTGACCTTGACCCTGCAAGTATGTACGCAAAAGAAGCAGTTA